>JANQHA010000374.1 GCA_028282865.1 Oligoflexales bacterium | reverse complement strand
ATTATCTGTCCTCAATTTCCAATCAAGCTGATTGGTACCGACATCAACAGCCACAACTTTTCCAGCGCCAACTTGAAGCACACAATCAGTGAAGCCACCAGTTGAGGCCCCAATATCGAGAACTCGAGCCCCTGAAAAGCATTTCTCTAGGTTAAAGTCTTGAATTGCACCATACAACTTATCTCCAGCCCTACTTACAAACCTCTTTAGGCCTCGTACTCGAATCGCATCCTGCCTAGAGACTAAAATTGAAGGCTTATCGACCCTTTGGTCATTAACAACCACCTTCCCTTCCATAACGTAGGCCCTGGCTAAGGCAATATCATTAGCCAGACCTAACTCAACTAATCTCTCATCCAACATGTATTTCATAAGCTCTTCTCTAATTAGGACCCATGAGGTTTAAAAGTCCATTCAAGAAAAACATAACATAAAATATTTAAATCAATAAAATCAATATCTTATAGTTAAGAGTTTTATAGGCGCTAAGATTATTTAGCCGGGCCTCCGAATGTCTAACTGAAGTTATTATGGGTTGGCGTAGGGGCCACCCAGCAAACCTTCGGGGGAGAAATAGCCGTGAATGGACCATCTATTAAAATGCTTCTGATCGATGACAAAATGTTAACCAGTGAACTTGATAAAGCCGGCTACCGCAGTATGGGTTTCTCGGTTAAACAGGTCTCAAATTTCGCAGAGGCACAAGAAGCCTTTAACGAGGATTCTGTCGATATTCTAGTGATAAATATGGATTACGCAAAAATCGATGCACCTACGATCTGTCAACACTATAAAAGTGACACTAAGACCTCGTCGCTACCGGTAGTATTGACAAGCGTTCAAAGTAGCGCGAGTGTCAAAAAACTAGCCATAGAATCTGGAGCAGACTTATTCGTTGAGCAGCCATTGCCCAGGCAGTATTTCATTGAGAAACTAAAGAAACTATTAGATAAAGTTACGAGAGATAACAATCGCATCGACTTCCAAGAGCAAGCTACTTTAACTTGGGAAGATCAAACCTATGTCCTTCCAATTGCAGATATTTCATCATCTGGAATTCTCGTATCTACACATGAAAATATTCCTGGTAGCGAAGTCGTAGAACTCAGCTTCTGCTTACCTGGTAACAAAAAACCTCTTAAAATCGGAGGTAGAGTAGTTCGTAGAATTGAACCATCAGACTCGACTGGATCTGGAAGACCAAGTGGTCTGGGAATCAGGTTTGAAACCTTTGTAGGAGACTCTGAGGACCGGCTAGAGAAGTATATCGCTAACACCTCAGATCACGACCAAAAACTAATCTACTATTTATAGAGGTAAATCATCTAGGTTTTATCAATATTTACAAAAATACCTTAAGATATCTGGATTTTTGCCGATAAAACATAGGACCAAGTCTTTACCTTTAACAAGACGCGAGAGACCTATGTATGTCGTAAATAGTAAAGCCATAAAAGGTTTTTTCGGGCTAGCGGTATTACTCGTAGCCATGAACCTTCCTTCATGCAAAAGTAAAGATCGATCTAGCAACCTAGATTTTGATGATAAGGTCGACAAGATCCTTTCAGGAATGTCTCTTGGCAAGCAGAGGTTGAAAGAAGTATGCTCAACTTCTTTAAAAATTTTCATAGCGAATGCCGAAAAATTTCGACACCTTCCTTGGGAGGTAGACACTAAATCATTTGAAAAATCGGTCTTAGAGGGTAGAAACGATTTTATAGCTGCACACTCAAAACGTCCAAAAGATCTATCCAAGAGATGTAATCCTCGAGATAACCCCATTACGTACATATTATCGATATATGATGGTGGCTCGGCAAAGCCAGATTCGCAAATTTCGTTACATACGTTTTCATATATCAATGGAGAATGGGGTGAAAAAACATCGCCGGCATCACCGATCAATTTTTCATTCGATCATCAGTCAAGAAAACTAACTAACCATAAAGGGGAATTTGAGCTAAATATGGCTACTGATGTCGTCGATATTATTAGACATGCCTTAGCTGTGCACGTACCATCTTACGACCAAGTGCAGTTATACATCAATGGCCACGGTGGTCGAGCCCTATCAGCATCGTCTAAAGTTAATGACCAAGTTAACCTATTCAACAATCATGATGGCGCACCGAGCGAGAACCTCATACTATTTGACACTCGAGGACCACAAGGAGAAAAGCTTACATCTGAATTATGGGCACCTGTTTGGAAGAAAGACACCGTCCGAAAAATCTGTGGCGACGAAGCAAATAAGAGTCTAGCAGCACAATCTATCGTCTGCAAAACCATTGACAACGATGACTCACAAATAGGTGGGGTCAGCGGTGAGTCTGGAGATACGAGTGGTGACTCTGGAAATACCAGCGGCGAATCTGGAGATACGAGTGGTGACTCTGGAAATACCAGCGGCAAAATTTTTAGGTTCGTTAAGCCAAAAATGGACGAAAGCAAACCTGCATCTCACACGAATCCAGAAGGAGTTGCGCAGGCTGGAGCAGTGGCATCCTATACAATTAGCAAGGATTTATATAACGAGTTTAAAATAAAAAAGCTTAACTTCTACTTTCCAAAAGCGAAAAAGCCGGGTTATGTATTTTTAAATTCATGCTACCAATCTGACAAGATCGCTAGCAGCATTTCAGCCGAAAGCGCAGTTCCTTTCTACCTGAACTATAACCCCGGACCAATATACTCTTGGTTAGTAGATTACAAAATACTAAACGATTACAAATATCGATTGCTGCCACATCTACTTCATTGGCGAGATCAACTTTTAAAAAGAAAAGTCGCTCGCCCTAAAAACTCCCCAGAGGCGCGGATAGTATTTCTTGCAAACGAGATCGAAAGCCACACAAAAAAAGGCATAAACGGAGTGGAGAGAGTAAAAGCGCACGCGACCGCACAGTGCACTATAAATAACAACTACTGCCAATTAAGAGTCAAAAGCTTCGTCAGCCAAGTATTAAAAAAGCAGTAAGAGACATATGATGGTTATGGAAGACCAAATGAATGTTACTAAATGACGACAGAAAAGAATCCTCAAAAAGGCGACCCTTTAACTCATATCTGGCGTTAATTTCAGGGTTCTACCTAATACTATCTTTTCTGATACTATATGCAGTATCTGTCTATCAGCTTGATTTTTGGAAAAAGTATTTTTATTTCGACAGTTACGACGTATCAAATCAATGCTCTTACTCCGCAACCAAAACTGACACTGCTTCATTTCCATACGAAGAGTTAAAGAGTTATGATCTAAAAAAAATAAAAGTCCCTCATCGAGAACTAAATGTATTCAACAACATCACAAATAATCTTCCCTTTCGCCACATATACTATAAATGTGAATTCAGTCACAAAAAAATCGAGGACAAAACAGGAATAACCAATATTCATATAGGCTGGGTATTTGGCGATCAATATAAAATCTCATTAAACGATAAAAGAAAGATTCATGCAAAAAAGCAAGATAAACCGATCATCCCAATGACTCTTGAGGACTTAGAACTCGAAAGTTCTATATTAGAAATCTTCGCGACTAGAAAAAATTATGACCGAGTAGGTTTAACCGGCGCGACTCCATTAGTGATAACCAGTGGAGTCAATAAAAATAGTAAGATCATGGGAATTGAAACGGCCTTGCAAAATATCAGACCGCTTTTCAGGCTTCTTCCGACTCTCACATTAGGGTTTATTTTGTTCATTGGATGGCAAATTGGAATTAAAAGTAGGCTACTGGTCGCGACGCTATTTTTTTTCGTCATGGTTGCTTCAAGAAATCTATTGATTTACCTAGTCGATTTCTGGCCTTGGGATATTGTAAAAACTTCTATCATAAGTCGTGCATTTCTTGCTGGTTCGCTTCTTAGCTACAACATCTTTGGGGTAGAACTTTTATCCATTTATTCAAGACATTCCGAAAAACTCATCAAGGTCGTAATCGGGATTGTAGCTACTCAAATTGCATTGTACTCCTATTTCTCGACCAACAAAGATGTAACCCAGTATATTAATCATGTGACCGATTTAATTTATTACAGCTCGTCACTATTTATCATAGTCGCTGGATATTACCGGACAAAAAACCAAGAACAAATCATTCGAAAAAAGCTTTCATATGCCTATATCATCGCATCAGCAGTATTTATCTTGTTTAGAATCGTAGACAATTCTTTACAGTCCTATGGCATCTACACACTCTTATCTAGTCAACTAGAGATCATTATACCGCTATTTGTCGGTGTTATACTCCTTTATCATCTTGCATCTGTCCAAAAACACTACGAGAAAGAGCGTACTAAACGAGAACTGATGCAAGAGCGGCTTGAACTAGGTAGGACGGTCCAAGAGCTGCTATTACCAGAAAAGCTATCAGGAGACTTTTATCAGTTTAGCTACCAGATGTTTCATGAGCCTGCAAATCAAATGTCCGGTGATTGGATGAGTATTTGGGATACGCAAGACAACGAGAGAAGATTGATTATTGGCGATGTCGTAGGAAAGGGCCCTCAGGCAGCGTTGGCTGTATCGGCAATCGCTAGTATCATAAATGAATGTCAGCATGCCAATTTCACAATGGAGCAGTGTATCAATAGAATCAACAAACATTTACTTGATATATTTAAGGGAAAAATTACCACGACTCTCTCAGCAGCAGCTATAAATAATACTAATCTAGTAAAACTTTACAACTGTGGCGCCCAGGGGTGGCTTTACTACAACGATGGCAAAGTTAAATTTTTACCGATGAGAAGTAACCACCTTGGATCACAGCCCGAAATCAATATAAAATCAGAAACCATTGAACAATCTAAAGATATGCTTATATGCTGTTTCACAGATGGCTGCTTAGAGGGTAGTAGGGAGCTAAAAGCACTTAGTAGGAAAATAAGCTCCTTAGAGGACATAGAGCGTAAGGACTTTAATCGGGTTCATGACATAATTATTCAAACAGGGAAGAGTACCGTACTAGAAGACGATAAGACGGTACTAACTGTAGGTGTGAGCTAAGATTTTAGTTGTCCAAAAGCTACTTACAAATTAGCCTTAAATTCTTGGCAATTACTTTAATATGATGACTTTCGACAGTAGACTTTCGTTTGACAATAAAAACATCTCTTTTCTCAACTTTAAAAGGCGCAGAAAGTTGATCAAGCTTGTACTTCTCATATACAAATCGATTATGTAACTTTGCAATAAAGGTCGGAAGGTACATAACCCCAACCCCTCTCCGGCACAATTCTAAGCCAGTCTCCATCATATCTACTCGGTAGCTAACTTCCCGAGGATAGGTGGCTTCTGGCCAACCATCTAGACCTTTAACATTAGTAGGAGAACCATGAACCGGAATACTAGGAGCACAGAAAGGCAAGTCTTGCCAAGGGTATTCTTGGAATACACTTGCGATGCCAAAAATCCCCATATCAACCGAGCATACCCTTAAAAAATCTAACTCTGGGTGAGGTATTGGTATATATGTGATGCCGACATCGACTATATAAGATGCAATGGCATCTTCTAGGTGCCCCGGGACTAATTCTTTGATATCCAGTTCGAAGCCCCTGAAATCCTTTTCAAACATCTCACCTAAAAAATAGGTCGAGAAGACCTCAAAAGTTCCAATAGAGATACCCCTTGTTTGCGGTTTAGTACCTCTAATAGTCGACGAAAATTGCTCCTCAGCAGATAAAAGCAGCTTAGCTTGCTCATAAACCTTAAGCCCAAACTCGGTCACCCGAATTCCCCGACCATCAGGAGTAAAAAGATCTTTGCCAAGATCAGATTCAAGAACTTTCATTGATTTAGAAAGTCCACTGTGCGAAATGTTTAGAACATCAGAAGCCTTGCGAAGAGCCTGGGCCTCAACAACAGTACAAAACTGACGTAATCTATTGGTATCCATATGGAACCAAAAATATACTTATATTCACTATTACTCAACATATATTTTATTTAACTTAGCAGCAGTAATTCAATCAGGAGGATATATGTTTAAAATTTCAATAATTAGCGGAATATTTTTATTAGCGGCAAACCTCACACTAGCAGCCACCGGCAATAGCAGACTAACGGGTAAGTGCGTTACCACTAGTTCTAACAGGGATGACATAAGCATCAATTTCGATTTAGATACTATTAGTAACCCTAACTTTACGATACCGGCATTTTCGGCTCTCGACTTGGAAGCTAGGATTTCGTTCACCGAATCTAGTGCAGATGCTGGCAGGCGGCATATCATCGCCGATATGGAAATTTTCAAGATGAGCCCATGGGGGACACTTAGAAAGGTCGCTAAAGAAAGCATTGTAAACCCCCGCCAGGGCGATAAAATCCAGGTAACAGCCGGCTACGGGCCAAATATAACCTGTGACGCAATCGTGACTCAGGCACCTACCGTGAAAATGGACTCTTTAAAGGAATCTACTCTCAACATAGAAGAGCAACGGATTCGGGTGGGCGTAGCAACGCCAACATTTACATACTGTGGCCTTAGGCTACATTTCCCGAGCTCGGAAGCTCCGATGAAACAACTGTTAGATCAGATCGAGATTACTGGTCGTAAGTACTTAGACCTAATAGTCGTCCCATATTCATCTCGCGATGAGGTATTAATATTGATCGACCAAAAAAGCTGGCACGAATACGTATTTATTGAGACTAAGAACCGAGAATCTTTAAATTCAGTAATCACAGAAGCACTTTATCCAAATTCTTTTGAAAACCTAGGTACTATCGAGCTGCTTAAATGTCCAAATATGGATAAAAAAATGACCTTGCCTAGCCAGCCTCGTCAGTAGGATTCTCGCCGGAGTTCTGCCCACCTCCGGCGCCATCTTGCATAGCATGAACATAAGTACCATTAGTTTTCTTAGTGTCAATCTGCACGCCGGCTACAGAAGATGACACTGGAATCTTAAAATTTGCCAGTTCAATACTTACGTTAGCGAACAATGTTTCATGAACAAAAATTTTGGAATCTTCATAGTATGCCATTCGACCTTTCATCGCATCTAAGGAGTATTTAGCCTTATCAATCAGCTCGACGCCCCTTTTTATCTTGGCCTGAATATCTGCAATCTTCTCGCTATGCTTGGCTGTTTTCTGTTTTTTCCTACTTAGCTCTCGAAGACCATTTTTATATTCTGCATGCAGTTCCTCTACGCGACGTAGCCTTTCC
>JANQHA010000294.1 GCA_028282865.1 Oligoflexales bacterium | reverse complement strand
GCCGGCTTTCAAAAAGACGCGACAGCATACGCTGCTGAGCTAGGCTTACCAGTTGCGGTAGTAAATAAACAGCGAGACAATGAAACATCGGAAACTCTTCTAAGAGATATCAGTGGCCCTGATGTTAGAGGAATGGTGGTTGCAATTGTTGATGATGAGACCGCATCAGGAGGAACCCTAGCAAAGGTCGCAGCATTTCTTAAAAAAAATGGCGCTACAAAAGTCATAACATCTGTCACTCACTTGGCGGGTCAAGCTGAAAAAGCACTTACATCACCGGACATAGATGCAATTGTTGTGACTAATACCCTTCCTATTGAATCCAGAGAATTAGACACAACGAGTAGAGGGCATTCCAAGCAAAAAAAATTAGAGGTGATTTCTATTGCTGCAGAAATTGCTAGCTCTTTGCAGCCGCTGCGTAACTCAATATTAAAGAGTAACCCCTGTTCGGTAACTTTTGAATAAGGAATGAGAGACATGATTAATTCTTTTTTTAATGATCGAAAAGCTAGTTCTGGGCCTCTACTAACTGCTTTAACCTTGATGTTAGTAGGATTTAGCCCTATGACCTTCGGCTCTGATAACTGTTCAAAAAACTTTGGTAAATCTAAGAAAGAGCCTGCTCTAGTAGACACAATGCCTGAGCTGGAAACCAAAGCAATGACCGAGTTATATACTAAGAAGTTTAAGTTAAACACGGAACTAATCAAGCTATTTGACAAAATTGATCGCGAAATCGAATACCTGAAGTACCTAGAAGAAAAAGCCAGTGCGATTACAGAAATCGGAGAAGATCCTACTGCCGACACTTTGATAATAACAGTCGATCAAGCTCCTATAGATTCAGCTAAAAAGCCAACTGAGCCAGTGGCCCAAAGTGAGGACACCGACGAATTCGCAGACTACCATCCACTATCTACGGAAGAACTTACTGCTATACAAGACAAAACTCAGGCTCTTCAATCAAAATACGATAAGTTGGAAAAAAACCTTAGTCAAGAAACATCTCAGCAAGCTCAAGCCCTAATTAAAAAAGCAAGAAAAATAAAATCTGAATCTCCTACCAAAAAAATGCTGTTTCGAGAATTCGCCAGAAACCACTCCATTCAAAACCTTGACCCTAAAAGGACAGCTACGCTGTTAGTTGGAAATAGCTTTAAAAAATCAGACCAAGCAGTTTTGTCAGAATACCTATCTCTCGCTTCTGAACTAAAGAAACGCGGTTACACCATAGTTTACGACGGTGACGCTTCGACTGCAGCCGACCTAGCTAAAGCTATCGGCGACCGTGGGCTAATCGTATCTAGCAAGCATCCGAGCTTTGATACTTACGGCGCAAAAGTCGCCGTGATAGAAAATCACTACTTAAGACTTACAGCTCTTGGT
>JANQHA010000289.1 GCA_028282865.1 Oligoflexales bacterium | reverse complement strand
CTCACTGGAAAAAGCGATATTCTTATCAAAACCAAAGAAATCAAGCTTCTCGTGAATAAACGCCATATCTGAAACTATATCTCCGCACACTAGCATAGCCGTAATATTTTGCTGGCCGACCAAATTGATAGATACCTCCATCTCCTTAGACCGTAGGGACCGATTCTCTCGATCCATCAGAGCCCGGCGTTCAGAATAGAAAGGTACATCGGCGGCCCAATCCCGTCCGTAGATTAAGATGGTGTCATCAGGTTTAGTTAGCTGTTTGATCTGAATGGCCATGGCATAGCCTTTATCTGGATTACGGAGTTGACTCTTGAAAAAACCATTTACATAAGTAAATAGACTTGCCGCCACTAGAACAGCCATAGTTAACACCAGGTACTTTTGCTGGTTGAGCCGCTCTAGAAAAACATCCAGCGCTAGAGCGACTATCAATAAGAAAAAGACCGAATTTGCATAAGCATAGTAATCATGAACAATATAAAGATTGGTAAATACTAGTGGCGGTAACAAAGCCAAGAAAAGTAGCAAACCTAGCTTAGGCCGGTAAACCTTAGCCCACGCAAGCAGCAAAAAAGCTACTACAAAGAACTCCTTTATTCCTACTGCCCTAGCAATCATCCGGTGGTACACTATCCCCCAAAACTCACCACTAAAACGTTGTCCAAGGGTTCCAAAGTTCCACTGTGCTAAATACTCGGAAGTTATAAACTGCGCTGCTAACGGGTTTAAAGACTTGTGGTAGTCAGCAAATTTCGTCCAACCCACTCCTGCTAACACGGGAAGACCGAGAATAAGAATCATTCCAAGTATTTTGTTAGACCTAAACTTCCACAACGAAGAAGTTTGCTGTAAATGGTGTAAGTAGAATATCAGCGCCGCTACCGAGAAACCAAACAGAGTAGTGATCTTCACCAATGCTACTGCGACACCGCAAACGACACCGATGGCGATAAAACGGTTGCCTCCCTTTGCAATATAACTGGTAGCCGCCGCCAAAGAACCAAGTGAAAAGAAAAATGCCGTCGACTCCATGAGGAAGGTTCTTGAATAGAAGAGATAGATCGGGCTGAGTAAAAACAGTGTTTGAGTTAAAATGGTTTGGCTCTTGGTAAATCCGGTATTGAATAGTGCAACTCGAAGCGGAATCAAGCTGAAGAAGTAAAAAAGTAATCCCACGACTCTTCCGGCCGTCTCAAGCTTTAGAGTGGAAACCTTCGATAACCAAGCTGCCAGACCTTGGTATAGCGGAAACTCAAAGGGAATACTCCAGGGAGCGCCGAGCACTGGAGTTTGGTAAGCTAAGAATGGACCGCCACTGCGTATATAATAGGCAGAAATGGCAGTCTGAGTTTGGCGAAAGTAATGGTTGTCTAAGATTAGATTGCTTAGTCCGACGGTTGTTAAAATAACTGCCGTAACTAAGGTCAAACGGAATACCCAAGTTAATACAATAGTTTGATTTTTTAAGGCGATCTTAGAAAGCCCCCCATAAATAGCCGCTGATTTTACAGAGACTTTTGATAAATTAATCGTTTTAAGATATAGATGAGTTCACTTTTTTTTTCGAGGTTTTTTTGAAGATACTTATCACCGGCGGCTGTGGCTTTGTTGGGTCGGGTATGGCGTTAGACTTTAAAGAGCGATATCCGAATGCTCGCATCACAGCATTTGATAACCTTAAACGCCGTGGCTCTGAGCTCAACCTCGCTAAGCTAAAAGAACACCAAATTGAGTTCGTTCATGGTGATATCCGAAGCAAGGATGATTTGTTCGAGCTTAATCAAACTTTTGACCTGTTTATCGAAGCATCGGCAGAACCTAGCGTCTTAGCCGGCCTCAATGGCTCACCCGATTATTTACTGCAAACCAACTTAGTCGGAACACTTAACTGTTTAGAGTTCGCTCGTAAGTTTGCACCTCAGATGATTTTCCTCTCGACCTCCAGAGTCTATTCGATCGGCCCGCTACGAGAGATTCAGCTTAGCGAGACGGAAACTCGGTTTGAAATTGCTCAAGAACAAACCTTACCAGGGGTTTCCAATAAAGGTATCAATGAGGATTTTACCACTTCGCAGCCACGCTCGCTCTACGGAGCAACCAAACTTGCATCAGAGCTTATACTTCAAGAGTATGTAGATACCTACGGAATGAAGGCAGTGGTAAATCGCTGTGGGGTGATAGCTGGCCCTGGGCAGTTTGGCAAAGTCGATCAAGGTGTGTTCACCATGTGGGTCGCTAATCACTATTTTGATAAGCCACTTAAATATATAGGCTTCGGTGGAACCGGTAAACAAGTAAGAGACCTCCTTCATCCAAGCGACTTATTCGAAGCGGTCGATGCTCAATGGAACAAGATCGATCAACTCAGCTGTGAAGTATTTAACCTTGGAGGTGGGGTTGAATCATCGACATCACTTTATGAACTCACAAGCACTTGCCAAGAGGTGACAGGAAACGACATCGCGATCGGCAGTGACTCCACCACGACCGCAGTTGATATTCCGCTGTACGTTTCAGATAACCTCAAAGCGAAACGACAATTTGACTGGACGCCGAAAAAAAATGTTAAAAATATTGTCGATGATATTTACCGGTGGCTTAAAGAACAAGAATCAATAACAAAGCAGATATTTGGATAAGTAGAGAGGAAGCATATGTCTATCGCATTAGTAACGGGATCTTCAGGGCTGATTGGTAGTGAAACGGTCAAATTTCTTCATAACCAAGGCTTAGAAGTCGTTGGCATCGACAATAACCTGCGCAAATATTTTTTTGGTGATGATGGATCGGTCACATGGAATACCGACCAGTTGAAGACATCCTTAGCAGGTTTTAGTCACAACGATATCGACATTCGTAACGAGAAGGATATAAATAACTTATTCGAAAAATACGGCTCAAATATTAAGCTCATAGTTCATACGGCCGCCCAACCTAGCCATGATTGGGCCGCGAAAGAGCCTTTCACCGACTTTAGTGTTAATGCCAATGGTACACTAACGTTACTTGAGGCAACCCGTAAATTCTGCCCTGAAGCGGTCTTCATCTTCACATCCACTAATAAAGTCTACGGCGATTTACCTAACAGTTTACCTTTAGTAGAGACTGAAACGAGATGGGAGCTAGATGATTCACACAAATTCCACGAGTACGGCATTGATGAGACCATGAGCATTGACCAGTCTAAACACAGTCTATTTGGTGCAAGTAAAGTCGCAGCAGATGTTTTAACCCAAGAATATGGACGGTATTTTGGTATTAAAACAGGGGTATTCCGCGGCGGCTGTCTGACTGGCCCAGCGCACTCAGGTGCTGAGCTCCATGGTTTTCTTGCTTACCTTATAAAATGTGCGATCACTGGCAAGCCTTACACGATCTTCGGATATAAAGGAAAACAAGTACGCGACAACATACATTCCCATGACTTGGTAAATGCATTTTGGCATTTTTACAACGACCCTAAATGCGCAGCAGTTTATAATATCGGTGGATCTCGTCATAGTAATTGCTCAGTGCTAGAAGCGATCGATTTAATCGAAGAGCTCTGTGGTAAGCGGCTCAAATTTACAGTCTCCGATCAAGCGCGCGAAGGTGATCATATGTGGTGGGTTAGCGACGTGAGAACATTTCAAAACGACTACCCCGATTGGAATTACAAATACGATCTAAAGAAAATATTTAGTGAAATCATAGACGCCAGTCAACAAAGGTACGGATAATATCATGAAGCTTTCGGTCGTCATACCTGGGCATAATGAAGAGGGTTGTATCGAGAATACAGTGGTCAAACTCTACGAAACCCTTGAGAAGGAATCGATTGATCACGAGATTCTAGTCATCAATGATCACTCAACCGATCAGACAGAAGAGATCCTAAGGCGCCTTTCCGAAAAACATCCGTCCGTTAGGTACGAGAACAACACCACGGAACCCGGCTTTGGCTTAGCGGTTCGCTACGGCCTCGATCGGTTTACGGGAGATGCTGTGGCAGTGTATATGGCCGACGCTTCCGATAGGCCGGAGGATTTGGTTCGTTACTTCAGAACTATGGAAAAGAGCAAAGTTGATTGTGTGTTCGGAACTCGGTTTTCCCGCAAATCGAAGACTTATGATTACCCAATTTTAAAACTAATATTAAACCGAGTCGTTAACTTCGGTATCCAGATACTATTTGGTCTTCGCTACAACGACACCACCAATGCCTTCAAACTGTACCGTCGAGAAGTCATCGAAGGAACCCGCCCGCACTTAAGTCATCACTTTAACTTAACAGTAGAGCTCCCCCTCAAGGCGATTGTTCGTGGTTATACCTTCACCTATATCCCTAATGACTGGATTAATAGAACTACCGGCGAGTCAAAGCTAAAGATTAAGGAGATGGGCTCTAGGTATTTATTTATCATTATCTATTGCCTCCTAGAAAAGTGGTTATCTCGCGGAGATTATCGTCAAAAATCTATTGAAGCATCGACGAACAATAGTTTAGGAGCTAAACCTCATGCCGAGCATCCTTAAATCAAAGGCCGACTCCATACTTTCCTTTATCGATAACCCCAAGCCATCCTACGTGTTTATTTTTATCATTGGTTTGCAGACTCTGCTTCACCTGCCCTTCTTTGGCGAACCACCCGTTGGTCAGCACACTTGGCGTCAAGTCATCGGCAGCTCGGCTGCTAGAAGCTTTTACGAAGAAGAAAATAATATCTTATACCCTAAGAGCGATATCCGCATGTCAGATGACGATCCGGGATATATTTACCAAGAATTCCCTGCTCTTTACTGGTTGGTAGGTCAGACTTTTTTTCTAACTGGCTATCATCACCACAACATTCGAGTGGTGACTTTTTTGGTGAATTTATTGCTGTTATTTGCGGTCTATAGTTTTACCCAAAGAATCGGCTTCTCGAAAATGCGCTCGCTACTCACGGCTTTTTTCATATCGAGCTCTCCCCTTTATTTCTATTACTCTTTTAATATCCTACCAAATATGCCAGCTCTGATGCTCTACCTATTCTCATTATCGTTTTTTATCGCTGCAATTGACAGCCGCTCTTTAGGCTGGAAATTTTGGCTGGCAGTGTTTTGCTTAACCATTGCAGTGTTAATGAAATCAACCTACATGTTCTTTGGCCTGCCACTTGCCTGGATATTTATTTCAAAATATCTAGCCAACAAAGATTCTAAAATCATTACTCAAGCAGCGCTGGGTGGCGGCGTCGTTTTTATCTGCTGGTACTTCATGTATAAGCATTCTATATTGCTGCAGCAGGCTGCTCCCGATGAGCGCGGACTTACCATCACCTTACACCCCACCCCGATCCAAGGTGGGCCACTTGAGTTCTTGCGGGTTATCAAAATAGCATTTCCCAAATGGTTTTTAGAAATGGTGGTAAATCTCGCAGCGTTACCCATGTTTTTATTTGGACTGTATACCGCAATTAAAACTAAGTTCTGGAAGAAACCATGGGGACCCTTTTGGCTACTGTATTTAACTAGTTTCTTTATTTATGCTTTATGTTTTAGTGCCCTTTTTGAGGATCACTCCTATTACCTAACGTCAACCATCCTCATGACCGGACTAGCATCAGCTTATGGTGCCGAGCAACTTCTAAAAACTAAGTACCGATATGTCATCCTAGTGCTTATGATCGCGATGCCAGTTGTCATGTACACTCGGGTCGAAGGGCGCTGGGGTAAGGATCGACAGATTCCGATTGAGCTCCTCGAACGGGTCGAAGAAATCCGAAGCCACCTTCCAGAAGACAAACGGGTGGTGATTGTAGGAGATAAATCACCAGCAGTGTACCTCTATCACATCCACCGCAAAGGGGTTCGGTTTAATCATATAAGTCCTGAGAAACTTGATGACCTCAGAGATAACTACGGATTTGAGCTTATTCTGGCACATACGCCGAAAGGTGGGTTAGAAGATGTCATCGACCAACTAACCGAAGTGGCTGTGATTGGTGACTTTACCGTGTACCGGTTTTAGCGATTTAGATTCTGCAAGGTCCTTAAATAGGAGTTTTTTTCTGACATGAAAATAATAATCGGCTTTATGTTAGTCGGCTTAACCACCGCATGTGGCGACCATTTTAATAATTCAATTTCAGTCAATGATGTAACAAAGACCTTGACCGACAAAATATACGTACATATTGCCGCAGGTGGTTCCACGTGCATGGCGGCTACTAAACCACACGAAACTGAGATGGCGAAGCTGTATTTGACAAAACTTAAGCCCTACCTTAAGGAACACAATCTATACATTATAGTCTCTTGCTTTGGACTAAAGGCTAACAAAGTTAAATTTGCGATCGCACCTGAATTTGAAGTGCAGCAGCATTCGGCGGACGACTT
>JANQHA010000231.1 GCA_028282865.1 Oligoflexales bacterium | reverse complement strand
TGGCTCATTGGTGGCCATCGGTGGAGTAAAGAATGAGGAACTAGCTAAGGATTTAGCTATGCATGTCGCTGCAGCGTCGCCTCGTTATTTGACCAGCGATCAGGTCGATCCAGCGGAACTTGAGCAAGAGCAAGCTTTGGCGAAGAAGAAGCTTCTTGAAGAGGGCAAGCCTGAAAACATGATTGAGAAGATCATGACTGGTCAAATTAATAAATTCTATAAAGAGGTTTGTCTTGTCGAGCAAGCGTTTGTTAAAGATCCGAAAACTAGTGTGAAACAATTGGTTTCAAGCCAAGGTAAAGCTTCAATAGTAGGTTTTCAGCGCTTTCAATTGGGCGAAGGCATTGAGAAAAAAGATGATAACTTCGCTGATGAGGTCAAAAGTCTCACAAAGTAGTAAGTGGTGCAGAGCTGTTTAAGTAGCAGCTTCTGGTCTCGGTCACAGTTTTTTAAAAAGGCTTCAAAGCATGAAAGCTTCCGATTACACGCGAATCATGATTAAACTCTCAGGAGAGATGCTGGGAGGAGAGTCGGGGCAAGGTTTTGATGGCAAAGCCTTAGAAATGGTTGCCCAAGAGCTTGCTGATATGCAGAAAGCAGGTAAAGAAGTCGCGGTTGTCATCGGTGGCGGTAATATATTTCGAGGTGTTAAAGCTGCTAGTGACTGGGAGATTGATCGTGGGTCCGCAGACTATATGGGGATGCTTGCCACTGTTATCAACGGCCTAGGCCTACAAGCAGTTTTGGAAAATAAGCACGGTATCAACACCCGTGTTTTATCAGCGATCAATATGCAGGAATTAGCAGAGCCGTATATCCGTCGGAAAGCTATCAAGCACCTGCAAAAGAAAAGAATTGTTATTTTTGCAGGTGGTACAGGCAACCCATTTTTCACGACAGATACAGCGGCAAGTTTGCGCGCTCGTGAGGTCGGTGCCGAAATTATCATGAAAGCTACCAAGGTCGACGGTGTTTACGACAAAGACCCGACCGTCAATACTGACGCTAAAAAGTATGACTCACTAAGCTATATTGATGTTATCTCTAAGAAGTTGTTGGTAATGGACGCAACTGCAGTAACTTTATGTATGGAAGCAAAGCTTCCTATAGTAGTATTTAAATTAGGTGAGCCAGGTTGTATAATGAATGCTTTAGATGATTCTCAGGCCGGAACTTTAGTTCAATAAAATAATTTGCAGGTAGGAATTTTTATGAGCCAAGAAGTTGTTACTCAGTGTGAGCAAGGGATGGAAAAGCGTCTTAAGTCTTTTGAACAGGAACTTACCAAGGTTAGAACCGGCCGAGCTTCTGTCTCCATTTTAGACCGGGTGAAAGTTGATTACTACGGTACCCCTAGTCCGTTGAATCAAGTGGCCACATTGTCAACTCCAGATGCTAAAACCATTGTGGTAGCTCCTTTTGAAAAAAGCCTCATTAGCGATATTGAGCGGTCGATATTCAAAGCCGACTTAGGGGTTTCTCCTACCAACGATGGGGTTGTGATCCGCATTCCGATTCCCCAGCTTACCGAGGAGCGGCGTAAAGAGATCGTCAAAGGCCTGAAGAAAATCTCAGAAGACGCTAAAATCGCGATACGGCAGGTCAGGCGTGATGGCAATGATCTTATAAAAAAGGCGGAAAAGGATAAAGAGATCTCCGAAGATGATCGAAAAGGGCTCCAGGATAAGATACAAAAAGCCACCGACAGCTTTATTAAGAAAGTCGATGAGCGTGCTGCTGCCAAAGAAAAAGAAGTCATGACTATCTAGATGGTTAGGTTGTATCCGGCTCGTAACTCGTGCCGGATATTACAGTCGAATTCTTAACTTTCATAGAATCCCTGTTAACTTACATAAATTCTATTGACTTATTAAAAACAACTTAATATATCTCTCACACTTTATGGGAGAAGAAAATGAAAGTAATTTTATTGCTAGCAACTTTATTTGCCATCTCTGGGCGTGGGCTCGCAGATACCGTCCCTGTCACTAGCTGCCAACCGAAAACGTTTACTAATGACAATCAAGAATTGGAACCAGCTTCTGCAGTTAAACTTTCCGATAGATTAAAGGCATCTTTGGCGCTCTCTAGCAAAAGCGAGATCCAAGTCACTATAAGAGTATTTGCTCATGGTTTTATGATTAGGGGCTTGCAAGGAAATGGTGAAGCGGCAGTGGTTCCTCGAGGGCCCAGAATGACTAGTGATCAGTTTAGTGCGATTACTGGTGAGGTTGCAGGTATGGGCTTGTCTGTGCAAGGAGCCGAGTATTTTTCTAACAAATATACCGGTATCATATACGCGCGAGGCACTGTGTCTCAGATCAAGGCATTCTTAGCCCGCGCTCCCGCTGTGGTTAGAGAGATGAAAGTTGAAGGCGAGAAAATCGGAACCCTTTAAGCTCGTATGAATGGCTTAAGGCCAGAAGAGAAATCCCCTATAGAACATTATTCACGTTAATATAGGTATCACGGGCAGTTTGTGATACCTGGTGGCCCATTAAACTGACCGTTCGTGCCGTTATTACCCATCGGTGACCCGGAGCCTCCTAGGCCTCCATCAATCTTTTTGCAAACTGTGACTAAACTTGACGGAACTCCGGTCATAAAATTTATCTGACCTCCGCTACCACCATCATACCCGGATGCTCCTGAAGCTCCCATGCCCCCTCCTGCTTTGATAGCAAGCTGAGGATTAGCGGCGCCAATAGCGGTCCATAGGTCGATAATAAGTTTTATATTGCCACCGTTTCCACCCGCAGCCCCTGAACTCGGGCTCCCGCCTACTGCTTCAATATAGTTGCTATCAGTGTATTTAATCTCGTGTGCATGAATCTCGATATTGCCCGCTGATTGAGGGGTACTTATAGGGCCGCTAGCAGAAATTTTTGCGCTTACTCCGCTAAAAATCACCTTATGGGCAAATATTTTTAGGTCGCTACCCTGAGTACCTAATGTGAATCCAGAGCCGATCGTCAAGGTGCCACCGATATCAATTGTCAGGTCGGTAGGGTGGTTGATCATTGCTGCGATAGTTACATTGCCAGGACCAGATAATAACGGCCCAGGCAGTGAAGAAATTTGGCATGAGGTGGCAGTATCGATGTCCCCAGAGTCACATGTTGCCTCGGTGGCAGAGTTAGTTGGGTGGTTTAGTGTCGTGATGCCAGCAGAAGGTATTCCGGCTTGGTTTACGGTGCAGATTCGAAAGCTATAACTTGTTCCTGGAGTAAGTCCGCGAACCCGCCAACTCGTTTGGTTCGGGTTCATGACATCAAAGTGAGTCGCACTTGGATCGTTACAGGAGCTTGGCGCTACAGGACCTTGCTTATAAGAAAGTTTGTATTTGTGAGCACCTGCGACTACCGGCCAATGTGGCTCTAAGCTCACCCGAGACAAAATCGAGACACTTAAAGACGCTGGGTTAGGTAGAATCTCCGGTGAACCACCGTTATCGGTATGAGGTATTGGTAACGGGCCAGACCAAGGAGAGTGTACGATCCGCCCGTTGGCATCTAGGCATTCAAAACGGACAAAAAGCTTGTGTGCCGCTGTTTTTGTTACCACATAAGAAAACTTATTTGCTACCGACAAGTCTTTTGGCTCATCTGCAGTTTTGTGGTGAATCGGCGGCTGGTTCTTAGCCTCATGGACAAACCCAGAGCAGATTGCTTTGCCAGAAAAACCGGTCGCAGAAACTAGAAACTCTGCTTTACGACTTGCACTTTTATAGCCATCTACTCTTACCTCCCATTCAATAGGAGAAAGCTTCTTCTCTTTTGCTTTGGTTAAAATAGGTGTCTTAGAATCAACTTTTTTTGCTTCTTCCACTAGGCTCTCGGTGACGGCGACTTGGTAAGCACCAAAGTGCCTAGTTTCGAAACTGACATAACCGTTTTCAATCGTAAGTTTTTTTCTAGGTATGATTCCTAAGTACTCTTTGTTGCCTTCGGCAGCGACTTTATACTGAAACAGTACGATGGTTCTTGCATCATCAGTTCCTGATAATGCGAGCGAGCTCGAAGATGAGGACGGAATTTGCAGAGTAAATGGGTTGCTTGCGTCAACGCTTTCTGAAGAGTTAATAACGACCGACGGTCCGCCTGCTGACATATTACCAATGCCAAGGCTATCACCAGAGGTTGCACCGGCAAAACTAATGCCTTGCTCGATCGTGATGCTGGTATTGATAGAAAGAGATCCTGAAGGAAAAGATACATACGAACCCGCTAAGTCTCCCGAGGAACTAGCAGCAAGTGTTTGTGTAGTACCGGCAGCAGCATTGAACTCTCCAGTGACGATACCATCAGCGTCTTCTAACCCTGTCATTGCGATACTAGTACCGGCGCTTTCGTCTTGCTGAAACAGGCCCGGACCTTTGATACAGGACGAAATTAAGAACACCGGCCCTAGGGACAATAGGTAAATTGATACAAGGTTTTTAGACATCTTAAGCCTCCTGTAATATAAAGGTCGGATTATTGGTCGAAAGCCTTAGTAAAGTTATTTATCCCTTGAGATTATAGATGGTTATATATTTACGGAGCGATGCTCATTAAGCACTATTACGTCTCATAGGGCTTATGGGGTGGCGGTCTAATCGACAAATAGTTGTTTTTGGGGATCGCGAAACCCTGTTTAACCATTTGATTTTACTTGGTATTTATGTTTTGATAATTTTTTTTAATAAATATTCAAAATTTTTTCTAATTAGAGTTGACTTACAAACCTGACGCAGGTAGATAAGGTCTCACGCAGGTCGTTTATGATTAATTCAAATGGAGAACTCTAATGAGCCTAACAACTTTAACTAAATCTTCTATTTTCTTAGGAATCGCATCTTTATTGGTATGGGAAAGTGCTTTTGCACAACGCGGTCTTCGTTCTCGAGGTAAGAGTAAGAGCGAAATAAGCGCATATAAAGGCAACGGTGCTAAGAACCTGCCTTCGTACAGAAGGGCATCTGAAAAAGCTTACGATAAAGTAAACGGAGTAGGTAATAACGGTGCTCCTGCTTATTACCAAGCAGAAGGCTCGATAGACCATGCTCCAGGCGTCCGAGGCGATTTAGGCCCTGCTGACACCCTTACTGCCGAGCAACAACTTCAACTTCAAAATTCTGTAGGCGAAACTGATCCGATGCTAGACACTACTGAGGCTATCCTTAGTATAGCTGAAGAAGATCCTGCCGTGACTACCAAGCAAAAGGTTAGCTTTTCTAAAACATCTCTTGATGCTCTTAGAAATTGGAACTTGGCTGCTAAGCAGAAGTATAGTGATTTCATTGAGTTAGTATACAATACATCGCTTACTCAGCAGGTGATCAATATGAGCTTGGCAGTAACTACAGCTGCTAAATCTATGGGAATCAAAGGTGAGAAGAAAGAGTGCAGCATTCTTGGTGCAGGCATCTAACTCTAAGTAAGTTTTCACTAATAAATTCAAGGCGGTATCATGTTGATATCGCCTTTTTTTATTAAAAATTGACTTTTTAATAAAATAATATATAATCCCATAATATTTATAAATAGGGGTTAAATTTTATGATAATTAATCTAAATTATTTATTTATTTTAATAGTCATTTTGTTTAGTTGTGGTGGGGTTGATCAGCCAAGTTCTAGCAAACTAGCTGGAGCTGGTTCTGCCGCCTACGACACTAGTGACGGCGAGCTTGAGTCTGATAAGGTTTACGACCTGGACGACCCTAGGCTAGCAGATGTCCCCGAGTGTAAGGACTCTATTGAGCGCAATAACCCAAAGGAGCAAGATCAGGACTCGGATGAGGGTGAAGACAAGTTTAAGCCACAGTTTTCTAAAGGCTGGTGGTGGGACCAGAAGGAGCAGGTTCTAACTCAATCTAAGCCCAAGCCGGTTGACCCAAAGCAGGTTGAAGCTGAAATCATTGCAGCTGCGAAAAAAAAGAAGATGGCTATCGAGGCCAGCGATCATATAGACACCCAAGATATGAGCCTTGAGCAGAAGAAGCGGCTTCGAATCCTTAATATGGCTAAGAAGCTTCGGGTTGCTACTGGACAGCGTATTGTTGTAAGGAGGGCATTGGTTAAAAACCCCCACGCCACCTTTGATGAACACCTCGAGTGTAAGCGACTGGTTTATGTAATAGACCCAGAAACAGACATCGCTTATCAAAACGCTAAAAGGGCCCTAATTGAAAACGCTACTTCTAAAAACTACCGCTATATCAGCGTTAAGCGCTTAGCTGCTTCTCAGTTGGTGGAGGCTTTGCACCAGGTAGGTGATCCGGACGCAAAAGAAATTGCTGAAAAGGTGTTAACAGACCTCTCGTCCTGTAGTGGTTATATAGATTGCATGCGTCTGGCTAATACACTTAAGTCGTATGCAGAAACATTTCCTGAGCTTATTGTAGCGGAAGATTTCCAAGATAAACTCTTTGAATCGGTTTATGCGCTGAGGCATCCGTTTCTCATACGGATGGTAGGTTATAGCATTAATAATGTTTTGGTTTACGCACGGTTTTATCATGAAACCCAGCTGCATAGTGCCGAGAACTTCGGTAGGATCCCTCTTCTTAGTAGGCAGAAGATTAGCAAACTTGTGACTATGCTGTCAGAACCTATGTTTATTGCAGAAGGTGGCTTCACCAAGTACGAAGAGTTAGATGACAGCTACTACGAACTTCACAAAGATAGGATTCTACAAGATTTCGAAGATGCCCGGCCTCAAAGGCTTAAAAATCTTGAAGCTAATAAAGAAAAGATTATAGCCGAGAATGAAGAAGCTCGAGAAGCTAAAAGAAAGGCTATAGCGGCGGCTGAGGCTGAAGGAAAAAAGGTTGTCTCGTCAGAAAAAATTCTCAGTTACAACGAACTGGTAAAAATTGTCCAAGAAGAGCAACTCAGTGAAGATGCCATTAAAGACGAGGTTGCAAAGCGTAACCTATTACTAGCAATCATCCTATCTGACCGAAGAAAGAACAGCAAAAAGCTTGTGGACGTGCTGTCTTCTGGTGAGGTCATACTTACTTATAGTGTTTTTGAGGGCTTTGACAAAGAGGTTAAAGATAATTTTAACCTATTAAATAGCGAGCTATACGGTAGCTTAAAATCAGCCCACTACACCACTCAGGCGATGCTTCTATACCTTCAAAGGCTGAGTCAAAAAGATATCTACCCTTGGCTGTCTATGATTACCTACACCTCTCCTGGTGGAGATATCTATAAAGGGCTGGACCCCAATGTCGTATCGATCGCATTAACTATGTTTGGAAAATATGAATATAGGATGCCGCATCGAGCGGACCTTTACTTTGCTACCGTCGCTTATATGTCGAAGCTTGATCTTGATAGTATTAAACACCTTTATGCTCGGCTGGGATCTAGGTTCAAAGAGGCTGAAGGTCACTACAAGTTGTCGGTAAACACCGCAAGGAATTTTGTGAAAAGTATGAATGTTGTAGGGCTGATGGATCAGCGTTATAATAGCGGCAAGCAGGTAACCTTGGAACATAAAGAGCTATGGCTAGCTAAAAACTATCCCGGTTTTGATTCGGTCTTCGCCCAAATGGTGCCGATTTTTCAAGCTCTCGCCGAGGTAGACCCATACCGTACCGAATATATGGCGATAGAAGCGCCAATGAAGCGGCAGCAAAGGTTTGAAGATTTTAAAAAGAAGTTGCCAAAGTTTCTTAGTCGTTACCTTAGGCTTCACTGCTTTGGCTACTTTGTTCCGCATACAGTGGATAGTTCTTTTTACAATGTGGCCAATGATAAAAAAGCTTACGAAAATTACTTGGCTCAGAAACCCAAATTTCAAACCACAACCAAGGATATATTCAATACAGAGCGTGAGTATGATTTAAAACAGGTGTGTGGTGCTATGCAAGGTCGTGACCCATCGGGATCAGTTTGGAATTTTGTCGATAACCAAAAAGATCGCGATGATTGGGACGGAACCAAACACGATAACGCCAGTCACTTTGCCGAGTTTCCTTTGATGTTGTTGGGGTCAGGTGCAGCTGGAGCCTTGTCGTCAAGGGTAAGTCCATTCACCAAGAAGGTATTCCTCCGTTCTTGGGTCGCTGTACGCAAGAAGTTGGGCTATGGCTCTGCTAAGAAGGTTGGTACCAGTGTTACTCGAGTTATCTCAAGGTCTGGCAGGGCCCTACGCTGGAGCGGACGTGCTGCGTTACCAGCTTTTTCATCGGCATTTTCTGGAATTTTTGCTTTCGTTGGGGTCCAAGCGGCGGTTTTGGTCCCTCTCGGTATGAAGCCTCCTCCTTTTGATTTTACTAAGAGTTACGAAGACAATAAGGTACTGCTTGGTGGTTACGGTGAAGAGTTTCTGACTGGTGGGGTGGTGTTTTTAACTTTGCAAGTCGCGCACCCGATCTTTCACGGTCTTGGCGCTAGAGCTGCCGGTATTAAAGGCAAGGTATTCCGCCGTAGTAGTGGCCTATCGCTCCTACATCGGAAAATGGTTGCTGGAGCCAACGAAGCTCGCAAGCTTTCTTGGAACAATAAATTGTCGTTTCCTCAAGAGGTTTGGATCGGCGGGACGGCTATTGCTGGTGATACGGTTATTTTTACCTCGTTACCAATCGGGACCCGTGCGTTCCATGCCGTCATGAACCCAGAAGACCATGATGACATTTTGACTGTTGAACAATTTGGCGAGGACCTGATCGGTGCGGTCCAAGTGGCCTTTGTTTTTAAGGCTTTTGGAGAAGTTATGGTGGCCAAAGAGAAGATGAAATACG
>JANQHA010000036.1 GCA_028282865.1 Oligoflexales bacterium | reverse complement strand
CAACGACTGCGATAAGACAAATAATTAAAAAAATAACTGCGCGCTCCATTTCAAGTGCTTCCATGAGCGGTCGGTTAAAGGATTGCCACTCTTTCACCGACAGAGAGTATTTTTCACGCATTTCTTTTGAGATTTCCACGCTTCTTTCAGGGTTTACAAGGCCAATCTCTAGTCCGGTGACTCGGTTTCCCATACCAAAGAAGGCTTGTGAGCTCGGTAGAGCCATGGCGACTAACCTGTTATCGTAATGTTTGAGTCCGGAGTTGTAAGTCCCTACAATTCTAAAGGAGTGTACTTGGCCCAGGCGATCTGACTGAGGTGAAATCAATTGGATTGTGTCACCGATTTGAACATCTAATATCGATAGCATTCCGGTACCGATGATAACTGAAGGAAGCTTGGGTAAAGGCTGATTTTTAATATCTGCCTCACTTTGAATTTGTTGGATAGCAGATTTAGGAGATATCCAGGGAGCAAGTGATTGGACCTTCTCACGAACCCTGGGGTTAAATCCTCTGACCAGTGCAGATTGCATAACTGGTCCTTTTTTGACCATGGTCTCGTAATGTACAAAAGGTGAGACACCTGTGACTTTGCCTTTAAAATCTTTTTGTATCCGGCGGTTCCAACGATTCGTATTTGTCAGCCCATCTGGATATCTAAAAGCAAGTATATGGGCATTTGCATTAAGAAACCTATTTTTAAGCTCGGTTTCGAAGCCGTTTATAACTGAAAGTACGACGATCATGGTTGCCACACCTATTGCGACACCGCCGATAGATAGCAACGCTATCCAGGAGAAAAATTTATTTCTTCGGCCACTGGTCAGGTATCTTAACGCTACAAATGTTGACATTGACATCTACGCTTCCTCTGTGACTTGAGATTATAGTCGTTTACGGCTGATGTCGAAAGCAGTAAACTGTCTATAGTAAAAGTAATTTACTCGAGGCTTTAAATGTTTATTTAGTAGACCCTTAGAAGGCTTTATTAACTAATAGAAAAGCTTAGAAATTTAGAAGGCAAAAAGGTTAGCGTGAAAAAAATACTAGGCATCGATCCGGGTTCAAATATTGCTGGCTTTGCTTGTCTTGAGCGAAGTGCTGAAGGAATTATAAATAATCGCAGCATCCGCATATTAGGAGCAGGAGCTCTCAAATTTGATAAGAAACTCTCTCATAGTCGACGCATTGGGCAACTTCACGATAGCATCTACGATCTCTTGCTTGAATTTAAACCGGACTCTTGCGTCATTGAAAAAGGCTTTTTAGGAGTAAATGCTAACACGTCGCTAAAATTGGGCGAGGCTAGGGGTGCCATCATCTCAGCAATTTATCGTTCAGGAGTCGAACTTCAAGAAATTACCCCTGCCCAAGTGAAGAAGTTTATCACCGGAAACGGCCGGGCTACCAAAGAAGAGATAGCTCTAAGTCTAAAACAGCTTCTTGGCATCCAATTGACGGGTATGCCTTATGATGTTACCGACGCAATTGCCATTGCCTT
>JANQHA010000018.1 GCA_028282865.1 Oligoflexales bacterium | reverse complement strand
CTCGAGCTCACTGTATGATAGAAATGCACCTTTATTTCTGTACTCTAATATCAGTTGGACGACATCGCTTGCATTACCACTATTTTGCAAGTTGGTTCTCCAATCGGTTGATTTGAGATTGCATTGAACTCAGCATTTGATCGTAGCGATAGAGCTCAGTTATATGGTCATGGATCCTTAGCAAGTTTGCAATCCGGATAGGCAGGGAGCTGATATGGTTTAAGTCCAGGACATCAAAGTACCAATTACTTTTAGCGGCACTTATTAAAATCTCGTCTAAACAGGAAAAAGAGATCTTTGCGATAACTAAGACTGGAACCCAGATACCGGCTTGGGTCGTCACTCGCTGCTCGCAGCCAGAAAGCCATTTTTTAAAATTTTCTTCAGGAATCTGCTGGGCTGAGGTGATTAGTAAGTCACAAGGGTGAAGCTTTGGGTCTTCCAGTGCAGACAGTTCATATAGGGTCAGGTCGCCTAGTTGTTTAAGGGCAGACTCGATAGCTAACTTTGCGCTGTTTACCGATTTTGGATCAGAATCCCAGTAACAAATCCGGTACTTTTTTTTATGTTCTTTTGACCATAAGCTCACGATTTAGTCGATACTCTCTTATTTTAGATATGATAATATTATACCTAGTTTCGAGTTACTGGTAGCAGTTCTTGTAAGGAATTTATGATAAAAGTCAAAGCTCAGGCTCCAACGCGAGTAGATTTAGCTGGTGGCACTCTTGACCTATGGCCGATACATTGTGTTTTGGATCGCTGTGCGACTCTGAATGTAGCGGTAGATTTGCCAGCAGAAGTTGAGGTACAGGAGTGCTCCCGATTCGAGCTGGTTAGTAAAGACCAGAACTTAATCGACTGCGGAAATTTTAAGCAGGCGTCATCATCATCAAAGTTGCCTCTTTTGGCCTCGGCTATTTCAGCCGTATGGAAGCCTGATTTGCCGGCGATCAAACTGACGACTTCTGCAAGATCTCCAGCTGGCGCTGGATTAGGCGGTTCATCTTGCCTTTTAGTGACTATATTAGGTGCTCTGGCACAGATGCGGCAGAATTACGAACCAGGTTATTCTTTATCGGAAGGTAATTTGGTTGATATTGCCCAAAATATTGAAGCCAGGCTGATCTATGCCCCGACCGGCTGCCAAGACTATTGGGGGGCGGTCCGGGGAGGAATTAATGCTATCAGCTACCCGGTGTCAGGTGCTGATGTGCATACTTATAAGCCTTCGCAGATTCCAGAGCTTAATGAGCATTTGCTTATGTGCTATTCAGGTCAGTCTAGGGCCTCGGCTATCAATAACTGGCAGATCTTTAAAAAAATATTCGATCGTGATCAGAAACTCATAGAACAGTTAAATACTTTAGGGGAACTCGCTGCGGACTGCTTGGAAGCTATGGTAAATCGTGATTTCAAGGTATTAATGGCTTTGTCCGAGCAAGAGTGGAATGCTAGGCTTCGCCTGTGGCCGAAAATTGAGACTGATAAAACTCGAGTCTTGGACCGTACCGCAAAGGATAACGGCGCTTTATATACTAGAGTTTGTGGTGCTGGGGGTGGGGGCGTTATGGCGGTGTTGTGCCCGCCAAAAAAACAGAGCCAGGTTATTAGTGCCTTAGAACAAATGGGTGGAGAGTTTTTAGGCTCTGGAGTCGCAGAACATGGTCTACGAGTTTGGTGAGCTCCTTTTTTCCACGTTTATGGCTTTTTTTAAAAGCTTTCTGTGAAGAAAACCCTCTCATTTTGCAAAATCTAAGGTAGAATGAACAATCACGGAACCTAAATGTTTTTTACAGGTTAGCGAACTAACCATAGGCATGGAGCGCCAGGTGAGTTTAAGATTTTTAGCTACAATTTTTATTATGACTGGGTGTGTAACTTCAGAGGAAACAGCACCGATTGTCGATGTTGATGTTCGTGCTGAAGTTGAGGTCGAAACAGTTAGAACATACCCCCAGATGATTGTTTCACTTGACGAAGTCGCTCCTATAGGAAGTCAGAGGGGCAAGGCGGTCGAAGCGGCACGCTATATTTTAATGGCACTTTCGGCTCAAGAAACAGAAAATAAGGTTGAATCCGCCAGATATTGGCTTAAAGCGTTAAGGATAGCAGAGGGTGGGTATGGAAAGTGGGCGCTTAGGGAATGGGTTTCTGCCTATAGTCAACAACTTGGCAAAAAAGCACCAGTTGAAGTCTTAGCTAAACTCATGATTGCTGAGCTAAAAACGGGTGGTAGTCTACCTCCGTATTTAAAGCAATCCGAACTTGATCAGCCCGAACGTTTCGAGCTGTACCTAAATGAACAAATACCTCAATGGTTGGAAAAGCCTGAAAAAATAGAATTAAAGTCGGTGGAGCCAGATGCTCAGATTAATAGCGAAATTGCTAGCATTGATAAATGGTCTGAGAAAAATTGTCGGTTATTAAGCGGTGAACAGGAGGGCGCCGCTACTGCAGTTCGCAAACAAATCGAAACACTTCCTAAGAGCTTTCAGCAGTATGGGGATGCTTCATTGTCGCTGTGTCTGAAAGATTACGATAAAGCCAAGCTGGCTTTTACTCGGCTTTATAGTGATTCTGAAGTGCTGCCGGCGATCCGAGTATCATCGTTACAAAAACTTACCCTTTTGTTCCGTAGAATTGACCGCCGTGACCTAGTGTCAAGCCACTATGAAAAGCTTGTATCAGCGTGGAAGCAAAAGGTACCTCTTGCCAATAGGCTTGGGGTTTCTATTGAAGAGATGCAGTTGATGCAAGTCAACGATTACCTCTGGGCTGCAAGATATCGGGCTCTTACCGGGCATTATCAGCAAGCTAGG
>JANQHA010000664.1 GCA_028282865.1 Oligoflexales bacterium | reverse complement strand
GTTATCTTTGCCAATACTTTACAAGGCTATTTTTTTTCTATATAAGATCTCTCGACATAACAGGGGAGCCTTCTACAGGCTGAGAGGCAGTGCGGCTGCGACCCTTTAACTTGATCCAGGTAATGCTGGCGAAAGGAGCTTGCTTTGAAGTTCACACCTTCGATTAATCTATTAAATTACCTAAGTTACGTTGATTATCTTGTTTTCTTTGCCATCTTAGCACTAACCTTTTTAGCTGTTATTTATGGGGTGGTAGCTAGTCGAAAAAGTGAGAAGAATGGTTTTCTTGACTATATGCTAATGGGACGGGCTTTGACGCTGCCTATGTTTATCGCGACGCTTGTAGCTACCTGGTATGGGGGGATTTTCGGAGTTACCGAAATGTCTTTTAAATACGGGATATATAACTTCGTGACTCAAGGTTTTTTTTGGTATCTAACTTATATTATTTTTGCATTGTATTTAGTGAAAAAAGTTAAGGCCTCAGAGGCGGTAACTTTGCCCGAGTTGATTGGCACAAACTTCGGCCCAAGGTCTCAAAAGATTGCTGCGGTATTTAACTTCTTTAATGTCGTGCCTATTGTTTATGTCATAAGTATTGGCCTGTTGTGCAAGGCTGCGTTTGGCTGCAGTTTGGCTGTGGGTACTGTGTTGGGAACTGGTTTTGTTTGTCTTTATTCGTTAATAGGCGGATTTAGAGCTGTCGTGTTTTCGGATTTAGTGCAGTTTTTTGTAATGTGCTCATCGGTTTTATTGGTTCTGATTTTTTCTTTTTTTGACTTTGGTGGGGTGGGCTTTCTACAGGAGAGGTTAGAGCCAAGATACTTTGACATTACAGGTGGTCATTCGGTATCGACTTTACTTGTCTGGGGTCTTATTGCATTAAGTACATTAGTGGATCCAAACTTTTACCAAAGGTGTTTTGCCGCAAAGGATGACAAAACCGCAAAGTTTGGTATTTTTGCTGCGACCGGGGTTTGGTTTGTTTTTGATATCTGTACGACTCTTGGCGGAATGTATGCTGCAGCTGTGATTCCTGAGGCTAAGGCTAATGAAGCTTATTTAGCCTATGCAATTCAAATCTTACCAGCGGGCTTGAAGGGCTTTTTTTTGGCTGGGATTTTAGCGACAGTTTTATCGACGATTGACTCATATAATTTTATAGCTGCTAATACTCTTAGTTATGATTTCGTGCCTAAGAAGTTTAAGCACAACCTCTTACTTCAGAAAATTAGTATTTTGTTTACTGGTTTGATTGCGGTGACAATGGCACTTTGCTTTGAAGGCTCGATTAAGTCGGTGTGGAAAACCTTGGGATCTTATAGCGCCGGTTGTTTGTTGTTTCCTGTCATGGTGGGCTATGCTTTTCCTGGGAAAATTAGTGATAGAGTGTTTTCTTGCGCAGTATTAGTGGCAGCAGCTGGCATTACCTACTGGAGGTTTTCCACACATACCGGCTTTTGGGCGGAGGTCGATGATCTCTACATTGGCGTTGTGACGTCAGCATTGGTGCTTGCTTTAGGGAATTTTATCGAGGGAAATGGGCATTCTAAGAGTTTAAGTCGCTGATAGTTTTTTTGATATCGACTGTAGTGTGCAGCCTTGTTCCTTTAGGAACGGCCCGGCGAGCTAAACCAAAAAGCACCTTTCCAGGCCCAGTTTCAATATAGCTGTCGCAGCCGAGCTCTTGTGAGCAAGCCATAGTTTGCGTCCAAAGCACTGGGTGATCAATCTGTTTGGTTAGGTACGAGTAGTCGTAATCTTCGGCAATAGAGGCACCGGTCAGGTTAGCTATGATCTTATGCTGGTTTTTATTGATAACAGTCTCCTCAAGAAGTGGAGTCATAGCCTCTCGAGCTTTTCCCATCAAACTTGAGTGGAACGGTGCGCTGACTGGAAGCTGAACGTATCTAACTTTGTCAGCACTTAGTTTGGTGCAGAGTTGCTCGATTGCAGTTTGATGTCCGGCAACCACTAGCTGCTGCTTTGAGTTATAGTTTGCTATCTGAACTGACTGCTCGCTAGAACTAATATCTTCACAGAGGTTCTCTAGGATTTCTGCATCTAAGTTTAATATTGCTGCCATACCACCGATCCCTGCTGGAACGGCTTCCTGCATAGCCTCACCTCTTTTTCGAACCAGAAAGCAGGCGCGCGAAAAATCTAACTTCTCACTGGCGACCAAAGCTGAAAATTCGCCTAGGCTGTGTCCGGCAAATGCAATCGGTTTTATATCTGTTTCTGCCTTGAGCACACGCCAAATAGCAACACTGACGGTCAATATGCACGGCTGGGTGTTAGCGGTGAGCATTAGTTCAGATTCTGGGCCATCATGGCATAATTTTAGGATGTCGATTTTTGTGCTATCTGAGGCTTCTTCAAATACCTGCTTGGAGGCTGGAAAATGCTCAACAAGGTCCTTGCCCATTCCAACATGCTGGGAACCTTGGCCAGGAAACATCGCTAAGATTTTTGTCACTTTCAGCTACGCCTCAGCAGTTGGCTCAAACGAATCGCCAACCTCAAAACTAGATTGAGTTGGTTCCATAACCTGCTTACCACGGTAGTATCCGCAAGAGCCACAAACAGCGTGTGGATGCTTGACTGAACCACAGTTTGGGCACTGTGAATTACTTTTGAGCTTTAAGGCATGATGCGAGCGTCTCATATCTCTTTTAGATCTGGACGTTCTAAACTTAGGTACTGGCATTTTGGGACTACTCCTGAATTATATAGTTCCACAGTAAACTGTTGATATAACTTTTATGTCGCCTTGGGTCAAGGTATACCACTCGCGTTTGAAATTTCATGCCTTGATCAAGTCAAAAAGCTCCTACTTGCGGCAAGGCAGGAGGCATTTTAGCATATTGGCGTATGGTCGTCTGCCACAAGGGCTTTAGCAGTGACCTAAATCTTGTCTCCGAGCCGAATTTCGGTAGGTTTAGCGGACACCTTGGAGGTATATTCGGTATTTTCCCGACTTTTTTTCTAGGCGGCCGGTGATAATGGCTGTCCCCTTCTTTTGCCGCAAAGCTTTTTCGTACTGAGCTTTGAAGAAAACACCGGTTATCCGTCTGCGGCCGGAGTCAATGAATGGAAGCTCGCATTTTAATTGGCATTTTACAAGAGTCGCTAGGCTGTACTTTGCCTTGCTAATAGTTACAATTCCTCCTACCCGGGCTTCGTAGGGGTTTGGTGGCGCCCGGCGGGCGGCGAGTTTTTTTCTTTTTTGGTAGTAGGGGGGTACCGGCTTTCTAACCGGGGCGCTATAGGTCATATTTCTCGTTTTACGTCGGGAACGGTTTCTGGTCTTTTTAGTTAGCACCTTTCGTTTGCGGGGTTTGGCTGACGCTTTGGCTTTTTTGGTTTTAGGTTTTCCGTGTTTTAGTTTTTTCGCCTCAGTTTTTTTGCCGACGTTCTTCGGTGGGGCGATCTTTTTTTGAATATCGATGACTACTGCTTGAGATTTGATTGAGCTGCTCGCCAAAGGCTTTTTAGGAAATAATTGATCTAGCGCAAAATAGCCAAGAACCACTGTGGCGACGATCGCAATGGCTATTAGGTAGTTACTATTCTTACCGCTGCGGATGTTGTGTATAGCGGTTCTTTTTAGCTGTTCCATGACTTGCGAGTTGGGGTAGCGCCATTTATTACCGCCAGCTCTTAGGCCTAGTTTAGTGTGCTCAGATTTAAAATGCTTCGCTTTTGCTCCCACATATGCAGATATAAACTGCTGAATCGGGATTTTTTTTGCTGTGTTGTCTTTCTGAACTTTTACATTTTTGGTTAAAACGCCACGATAAAACAACGACTGGATCTCTGCTGGGCTCAGCGGCCCTAGGCTCTGCCCTCGTTTATTTGTTACATGGAACCGTTTTTTATCGCGTTTGCTGATTGGTGCCCTCGGCTTCTCGACGTCAGGCTTCTTAGGACTAACAATTTTTGTCGCCGATGATGTTTTGGGTTTAGCCTTTGGCGTGCTCTTTGAAATCACGGTTGATTGGTGTTTTTTATTGGGTTCGCTGGCTTCCTCTTCTGGCTCATCATAGATGGAGTCACTCTTTTTTTTCGAAACTCCCTCGGCAGCAGCAAAAATCTCGTCGACTTCGACCAGATCGCGCATAACTTTCGAGCCGGCCCGGCATACTTGATCAAACGGATCGATGCGCCCCTCCCTCATGGCGTCACGAATCTCAAGCGGGCTCATAGGCCCAAGCTCGGCTCCATCACTGGTGACGATGTTCCACAAGTCTGTCATTGATTCCCTACAAAACGGTATTTATCTGTATATATATCGGTATTTTTCTTGAAATTATTTGTTTTTTATCTTGGTTTGTCCAAGCGGCCAAACTGTTTGTTTGGCAAGATCTCCTTGATAGCCAAGTGATTTCAGACTGTTGTTTTATGGCAAGATAACTATATTCATCGTGACACTGTTCATTAAATTTGTTAGCTTATCTGCCTTTAAGGGTATTTTGGCTGCTTTGTAGCTAGGATTTCTAAATCAAACAGGTTGTTCGTAGGCGAAGGTGATTATGCATGCCGCTGTTAGTTTAGCCGCTAACAAAACGAACTTCCGAAGTTTAACCTTCGTAGGAGAAGAAAATGGCAGTAAACATTAACATGCGCGAATTATTAGAAGCAGGGGTCCATTACGGGCACCAAACTAGACGCTGGAATCCAAAGATGAAGCCTTACATTTTTGATTCTCGCAACGGTATTCACATCATCGATCTGCAAAAAACAGTAAAAATGTTTAAAAAGGCCTGTGACTTTCTTGAGGAAGTAACTTCTCGTGGCGGTCATGTTCTCTTTGTTGGAACGAAACGCCTGGCGCGAGACTTGGTTGCTGAGCAAGCTGATCGTGCAGGGATGTTTTATATGAATCACCGCTGGCTGGGTGGTACGCTCACCAATCTGCCAACTATCCGCCAAAGCATTCATCGGTTAAAGCGTTATGAAAAGATGTGCACGGACGGCACTTTGCAAAAGCTTACAAAAAAGGAAGCATTAGGGTTTCAGCGTGAGACCGAAAAGTTGAATGAAAACTTAGGTGGTATTAAAAATATGCCGGGAACTCCCAAAGCGGTGTTTGTGGTAGACGCGCACAAAGAACAGATTGCGGTGAAAGAAGCCCGTCGACTCGGAATTCCTATCGTGGCAGTAACAGATACTAACTGTGATCCGACTGATATCGATTTTCCGATTCCAGGTAATGATGATAGCTTAAAGGCTCTTAAGCTTTTTGTTTCGACAGCTGCTGATGCCTGTTTGGCAGGTAAAAGCAGGCGCAAGTCTTATGACGAAAGCGAAGAAACAAAGGTAAAAGAAGGTACTTTTAAGGATGAAACGGGTCATTCTGTAGAAGTCGAAACAAAAAAATAACAAAAAATATTTATACATTTTAGGAGGTCAAATATGGCTATCACTGCAGGGCAGGTGAAAGAGCTACGCGAAAAAACTGGCGTTGGCATGATGGAATGCAAGAAAGCCTTGAGCGAAACCAATGGCGAGATGGAGAAGGCGATTCTTTGGCTTCGCGAGCGCGGCATGTCTAGGGCGCAAAAAAAAGCTGGCCGGGTGACCGCCGAAGGCTTGGTCGGGGTGTTGCTTAATGCAGATAAAACGGCGGGTGTTGTTTTAGAGGTAAACTGTGAGACCGACTTTGTTAGCAAGAACGAAGACTTTAAACAGTTTGTTAATGACGCAGCGAAGCTGGCACTAGATAACAAGGTCACCAACATTCAGGAACTCGGTAATATTCCTATGGCTGGTGGTAAGAGCGTCTCTGAAACTCTTACGGCATTGATAGCTACTATCGGTGAGAATTTGCAACTTCGTCGGGTCGCATGCCTTGAAGTCGACGAC
>JANQHA010000618.1 GCA_028282865.1 Oligoflexales bacterium | reverse complement strand
TTAGCTGACTGGCATTGCGTGAGTAATAATACTGCGATTAAAAACGTCAGAATTTTCATGTTTAACCTCTTTTTCGTTGGTCCGCGCATCATTGAACCCGACTGATTTGCCAAGCCAATGCGCCCGCGCTAGTTTGGCGAGTTAATCTTTTACGCGACGATAGACATCTTGATACTCTTCCTCGATTCTTGTCTCCCCGACATAACCACCTCCAACTGCACTTCTCCGCCAATACGAAATATGCAATAGACCATCAGGGTCAACTCTTACTTCAGCCAATTGCTTGTAAAAGGTAAACCTTCCGCGACGGTATCCGATACTATAACCATGGCTATCCTTTTCAAAGCCATAATAATAGCCGCGAAAATAGGGATCCTTCAATTTTTCAGCTTCTTCCTTGGAAATAGGCTTTCCACTTTGACCAATTAGACGTAAGGGTCGCCACCGCAACTTTAAGGAGCCATACCGATAACCCAGCTCCAACGAGTCATCAATTACGATATCAGAACCATACCTCGTGTTTTCCCACTTCCCAATGATTGACTGGTTAGCTCTTTTTTCTTTGTCGTGGGCCCATGCCACTGAACTTGTCAGAAACATCAATAATAACGTTACATTCTTCATTCCTTCACTCCTAACTTTCAGATGATACATCGGGCATTAACATAAAATTTATGTCTCAATGATTCAGAAACACTTTACATCAACTTTCATGAAGCCCTGAGGTTACTAAGCTGGCAGACTCGTAACACAAACATATTTCAATGCCAATAATTGCTTCAAATTTTGGACGATTATCTGTAGCGATTTTGCTACAAAAAATGATACGGAAAAGCTTGCCGCCGATATGCATAGTTCGATCCATGAACCAGCCGGATTCTCTGATGATACGAAACGCCTCGTCTGCTCAATAGTGAGGCTAAGTGGTCGCAACGGTAGATCAGATCAAGAGTATGGGAATTGGGCTGCAGAGGTTAACACCATCATGCGGCATCTACTGGATGGAAATCTTCCCTATGAAGTATAAGTTCCCAGATAACATCAGTTAATCGCAATGTTGATCTCAGCTGGAAAGCTGTAAACGACCTGGAGGTGTTAAGTATTTCATCGACGGACCGGCAATTTCACAATCCTCCACAATTGAAAAAAAAGACTTGAACCTGACGTAACGTGAGGACTTAGGGTAGTATTCAGGTGATTTTGATGTATGGAGCGAATATGAAAGGCCCTCCGTGGAAGGTAGGCGAGTTAGCGAAGAAGACGGGTCTCACCGTCCGAACGTTGCACCACTATGATGACCTCGGCCTGTTGTGCCCGACCCAGCATACCGAATCTGGTCATCGACTCTACACGGCGAGCGATCTCGCTAGACTGCAGAGCATTTTGTCTCTTCGCCAGCTAGGTTTTTCGCTGGATGAGATCAGTGGCTGCCTTGATAAGCCTGAATTCTCACCAAAGTCGGTTTTAGCGCTCCATATAGAACGGTTGAAGGTGCAACTAGCTGAGCAGCAGAAGTTGATTCGGCAACTCGAACATCTCAATCACCTCTTTGAATCTGCGGAGGAGGTCTCTGCGGACGAGTTCGTAAAAACCATAGAGGAGATTGTCATGGTGGAGAAGTATTACACCAAGGAACAGCTGGCCCAACTCAAGGCCCAAGGGAAAAAGAACGGCCAAGCCCGCATCAAAGAGGTCGAGGCCGAATGGCCGAGGCTGATGGCCGAAGTGCAAAAGGAGATGGATAACGGCACAGATCCCAAAGACCCTAGAGTGATCAAGCTGGCTGAGAGATGGCAAGGACTGATTAATGAGTTCACGGGAGGGGATCCTGGTATCACTCAGAGCTTAAACAATGTCTATCAATCTGAGTCATCGGTTGGTGGCATGGATACAGGACCGATTAAGGCCATGGCCGAGTTTCTGAAAAAATCTAAAGCCTAATTGCCACAAAGGGGTTGGCAACAACCCCTCTGAGCGCGGGCAGACTCTGAAGGTCTTAAGGCTTTGCTACAATGATTCGGTCCCTCTCCAAATCGAACGTAACCACTTTGTCCAAAAAGAAATGTCCGCCGATGGAGCCCATTCTGAGGTTCTTATAGAAAACGATTGGCTGGACTCCATTTGTTAGACCCGAAGCTGCTTTAATAGCGATGCGATCTGGAGAACTCGCTGAAACAGATTTCGTGACGAAACCAGCGACTGTCGTCTTCTTTCTCTCTTTGTAGCCTTCAGAGTTTCTCGATAACCCTAGCCTATCGAAAAATGGATAGGGTAGTTTGGTCGGCGCACTACCCGTATCTATCATTGCTTTTTGGGTCCACTGGCCGCTAACTAAGAAATCCAGCTGCACCGTTATTGACCGGGGAATCATTTCTTCTTTGTATACTGGTATCGAGTTTCCAATTGCCTTGCGTTTTGCTAAAGATTCTTCAGTCTCAAGGATGATTTTCTTTCTTGGATAGTCGACAGTGACCGGTCGGTTTCTGAACATCCTAAGCGACAATAGCCCATGAATATTATGTTCTTTCTTGAGATCATCAAAATAGCTATGAGTAGCAATATCCCAGTCTCTGAGTTCGATATCCCCGAAAGACATTGACCCAATTTTGCCAACGTTAACTTGCATGGGTTCGCCGGTTAATCTTCTACCGGTGTGACTTTTGGTCTTCCCTAAGCCAACCTTCTTAGCAAACACAGGTCCGAAAACATCAAAACTCGCACCTGTATCAAAAATGACCGTAACATCCTCCCCGCTAACAACAGCTGGGACTAGGATGGCAGTATCGCCCTTCATAAAAGAGAAATCGATTTCAATCAGGGAAGCTTCTTCTTGTGTTGTTACACAGCCAGGTAGATACAAAAAAAACATACAGGCGGTCCAGCGCCTCAAAAATCGACATCTCTTAAAACTGTCCATCATTTTATCCAATCGCACTTCTTCTCTTAGTTCTATCGACTTCAATAGAGCGCTTGAAAATAGCAGAAATTCTATTGAAAGTTAATCGACGAAGAGGCCCTTCAACATCGAGAACAGAAAACCGTCGTTCATCAACGACGGCGATAACGACAGCCATCAACGACAAAGGTCATCAACTCCTGTTATCTGGACTGATTAACAGTGACTTGCAGGTTTAGACCTAAATTGGACTGATATGGTTAAGTGTTTAAGTTAATTTAGTTTTGTTGGTTGATGCTGATAAGCCTTTGAAAGCAAAAAGAATGGGGTGGGTAATGGGACTTGAACCCACGAATGCCGGAATCACAATCCGGTGCGTTAACCACTTCGCCATACCCACCACAGGTTATAGATCGAACAGTCTACTTTATTTTATGGTGCTGTCAAGTCAACCTATAGGGAGAGTTGTATTATGCCGAAGGTGAAATAACATATTAATTTTACTATACTATTCAGGGTTAAACAGCTGGCCTTTATCCAAGTTGAAGTTGATAATTCGCTCGTCGCTCCAAACGCGGCCATTGCTTGAAATTGCTAGGTTGAGCGAAAACTTACCACCGACTTCAGTAGAGTTATCAAAAAATATTCCAGCCAATGGACTTAATGGACCGGTAAGATAAAACTCATAGACTAGGATACCAAGTTTAGCTTTATCGCTTGG
>JANQHA010000584.1 GCA_028282865.1 Oligoflexales bacterium | reverse complement strand
GGTCTGCAAACCTGAGCTACAAAAACGATTGATAGTAACGCCGGGGACGCTGTCGGGAAGTCCTGCAAGTAGCAGGGCAAAGCGCGCTACATTCATACCTTGCTCCGCCTCTGGCATCGCGCACCCCATATAGACATCGTCGATAAGTGCGTGGTCGAAGGAGCCGCAGGTATCTAGCACTCCTTTAATCATATCTGCCGCCAAATCATCTGGACGTTTGCTTCTTAAGGATCCCCGAAACGCTTTACCGACGGGAGACCTTCTTGCTGCGACTATGTAAACATCTTTCATCTCAATCTCCTTGGGCTTTAGTTTCTTAGTGGTTTACCGGTTTTAAGCATATGCATGATGCGTTGCTGGGTTTTTTCTTGCTGGCAGAGTTCAATGAAGTTTTTTCTTTCAAGGTCGAGTAGGTACTGCTCGCTGACAAGGGTTCCGCCATCGACTGCACCGCCACAAAGAATCTCAGCAACCTTCTCGCCAACGAAGGCATCGTAAGGGCTAACCTGTCGTCCTTCGGCCATGTTGTAAAGCATAAGTTTAATGGTCTGAATTCCAGGGTCACCAAGCACCTTAACAGCTGTTTTAGGGGTCGGAGGTGCATAGCCTAGATCGACCATCTGACGAACCAACATCTTAGCTCGCAGAATCTGGTGATCCCGAGATAAGCTGACTTCTGAGGTCTGCGGGTAGAGTCCTTTCTCAATAGCGTCTAGCCCCGAGGTCGAAACCTGGGCCATTCCGATAAGCATAAATGCTCGTTGGATAAATGCGGAGACGTCCGGCTTTTCACCCAACTCTTGAAGAGCGTAGGCCCTAAGCGCCAGCTCCTTACAGCCACCGCCTGCTGGTAGTAGGCCGACACCGACCTCTACCAACCCAGCAAAAGTGTCGTTGGTTAATAGAACCTTGGACCCATGAAGGCTGACTTCGCAGCCACCACCAAGGGTTAGGCCATGAGGAGCGGTAACCGTCGGGAACGGCGCGTACTTGATCATTTGCATCGTACCCTGAAAGCCGCGGAGCATCTGGTCGATGCCATCAAAATTCTTAGCTTCGATGTACTCGACGAAACTCTTGAGATTGGCGCCAGCCGAGAAGGCATCACCCTCGTTAGCTATCACCATTCCATCCAGGCTTTGCGACACCGCCGCGATTGCTTTCTGAGAGAGCTCAATGGTCTGCTCGCTAATGGTGTTCATCTTCGAGTGAAAAGTCAGACAACCAACTCCATCACCCATATCCACCAAACTCGCCACCGCATTGCTAACGATCACCCGTTTATCAGCTGTATTCTCAGCTTTGGGCAGTTTAAAGTGCTGCGGATGGTGCGGCACGGGAATATGTTTTTTCTGGGGAATTTGAAGCTGCTCCTGAGCTCCAGTGATCTGCCAATCGGGGCTAGCAGGAGAGGGCTGGTAGAACTCTACCGAACCATCGGCCCAAGCTGGAAGTTTAGCGGAATCTTGCTTCATCTTGTCTGCAATAAAGTCACTGCCAATCGCTTGCCATAACTCAAACGGTCCAGCGTCCCAATTGAAGCCCCAGCGCATCGCCTCATCGAGAGATTGCGGTAGTCCGTGGGCAATGTCTTCTAAAAGCAATGCGGAGTAACTAAAAATATCCCGATGGACCTTCCATAAGAACTGGGCACCAGCATCATCTTGAGAAAATATAAACTTCAGTCTCTCAGGCAGGTTTTTAATTTTTTTAGCTTCTGCTATCCATGGAAAATCCTGGGGTTCTTGGGTCACGTATTCATCCGTTTCGGGACGGTAAGCTAGGATAGCAGTTTTGCCCTTCTCATCTTTAGATTTTTTATAACAACCGACGCTCTTAGACTTCTGCCCGACATGACCACGGGCAATTAATTTCTCCAGCCACTCTGGCATGGCAAAGTAGGCGTGGTAGGGGTCGTCTTTAACTGATTTGTAAACGTTGTTTGCTACGTGTGCGAAGGTGTCTAGACCTACGACATCCATGGTTCTGAAAGTCGCTGACTTCGGATGACCAATCAATGGGCCCGTAAGAGCATCAACTGTTTCGATGTTGAGCCCGGATTCTACCTGATGCTTAATGGTCGCCTGTATTGCGAGCACACCAATCCGGTTGCCGATAAAGTTAATGGTGTCACTTGCAAATACAATCCCTTTGCCAAGCCGGGTGCTGCACCAGCTTGCTAAGCCACTCACTAAGTTTTCATCACTTGCCCCATGGCCGATGATCTCAAGTAGATGCATATAGCGCGGTGGGTTAAAGAAGTGAGTGCCAAAAAAACTTTGCTGATAATGCTCTGGTAAGTTCGCACAGATATCTCTAAGTGGAATACCTGAAGTATTAGTGGTCACTGGTACACCAGGACGAACCGTTTCCGAGATCTTTTTATGAATCTCTTTTTTGATATCGAGTCTTTCTATGACCGCTTCGATCACCCAATCAGCGTCAGCTAACACCGACCAATCATCATCGAAGTTTCCAGGAATGATATTTGGCAGCACCGACACCGAAGATAGCGGTGAGGGCTTCATCTTCTTAAGCTGCTGAATGGCTAAGATGCTGCGCGAAGACCGAACATTTTTACCAACGATTTTTTTAAGCTTAGGGTCATCAGGAGCTTCATCACTAGGTAGATCTAGTAGATAAGTTCTAACCCCTGCTGCTGCCAAATGAGCAGCAATTTGTACTCCCATCACACCTGACCCAAGTACTGCTGCTCTTCTTATTTTTAGACTCATAGGACCCACCTCATAGGGAACGAATTGAAGCCATTATTGTAGCGGGTATTTGGGGAGTGTTCAACTTTATAGGTGGATGTGAGGGGCAGAAGTCTATTACAGTGCTTTATTTAGAAATCCTTGAATCTTAAATGGTATTAATGCAGTATATTTGCTTTATTTTTCCAGTAGATTTATTGCCTTTGGGCTTTAAATGATCAAATTTTTTTCCTTAACTCCTAATACGAGTTTTGTCATGTTGATTGAGAGAAAGCCATGCATTTAGATTTTGATCCGAACTCGCTAGCTTCTGAACAGGTTTCATTTGACCAATTCTTGAAGGTAGATATAAGGCTCGGAGAAGTAGTCCAGGTAGATGATTTTCCAGAAGCTAGAAATCCAAGTTATAAACTCAAAATTGATTTCGGTCCCGGAGCCGGAGTCAAGAAGTCTTCGGCACAAATCACTCATCATTATAAAAAAGAAGACTTAATGGGAAAGAAGGTGCTTGCGGTGGTCAATTTTCCTCCTAGGCAAATTGCTACATTTATGTCGGAAGTTTTAGTTCTAGGGGTTTCCGATTTAGAGGGTCATGTCACCTTGCCCGATGTCGACAGTAGCCTGCCAAATGGGTCTAGATTGTATTAGGGCGTTTTGGGAAAAAAACACTTCAAATCCTTATATTTACTAGGTTAATGTTTTGATCGCATGTTCTAATAAAATTTTGGTATATTCCGATAGGTGAGAGTATTTCTTGTTTCGTTAAAGGAGATTTTCATGAAGTTAATAATATTAGTATCCATCGGGCTGTTGATGTTTGGTTGCAAGCCTAGATCTGAACGATCAAATCTTTCGTCGGGAACAGTAGATAATTGTCAGCCTATAGCGGCGACATATCTCTCTAATCAGCCGGTTGGGTTTAGTTTGACGGAGAGCTCAAAGTCGGAGCTTTTATTTCAGGAAACGGTTGATCCTACTTCTTGTGAAAAAATTGTTAGTACGGTGAGAACGACTAA
>JANQHA010000569.1 GCA_028282865.1 Oligoflexales bacterium | reverse complement strand
CGGTGTCGGGATGAGTGCCAGCCTCCGCCTGCGCCAGTCGGGCCGCTGCTCACTTGCGGACGGTGTTGGTTCTAATCTTTTTGTTAAAACTATTTGCCGAAGTATCGACCTCGACGCGGATCATCTCGTTGTGTAAGCGCTGTTTTAATTCATCTGCAAACTGATGGCAATTTTCGTTCACAGGTATCATAGCTACTTGAACCGGAGCACACCAGGTCGGGAAAGCACCGCCGTAGTACTCCAGGAGAAAGCTGATAAATCTTTCGTGGGTAGAAAGTGGTGCACGGTGTAAGATCAGAGGATCCTGCTCATTACCATGCTCATCAATATATTTGAGACCAAAGTTAATCGGGCTTAGATAATCGACCTGAATAGTAGATACCGTTTCTTCACGACCCATCAAATTTTTAAATTGGATATCGACCTTCGGGCCATAAAATGCCGCTTCACCTTCACCGACATAGTACTCGACTCCGAGCTCATCCATGACCTCCGCGAGCAAGGTTTCACCCCGGGTCCACATGGCATCATCACCCTTAAACTTATCTTTATTATCATCACCTCGAATCGATAGTCTGAAGGAGTAACCACTTAATTTAAAAGTATCGTAAAATTCTTGGTAGAGTTTCATAATGCTACGAAACTCATCTTTAAACTGATCATGGGTCAGATAGATATGAGCATCGTTAAGCGTCATACACCTGACACGGATAAGCCCCGAAAGTTCTCCAGACTGCTCATACCGGTAATTAGTACCGTATTCGGCGTAACGTAGCGGGAGTTCCCGGTAACTGCGCACCCTAGAATCGAAGATTAAGTGATGATGTGGGCAGTTCATAGGTCGTAAGTAGTACTCGGTGGGCTCAGCACCCTCCTCTTCCACTACCATCGGCGGAAACATCGACTCGCGGTATGCGGGTAGATGCTGCGACTTCTTATAAAGGTCGGACTTAGCTATCTGCGGAGTCGAGACCCGTTTGTAGCCATACTTAAACTCCATCTCGCAGGCATATTTCTCAATCTCGTTACGAATGATGGTACCGTTAGGCATCCATAAGATTAGGCCCTTACCAATCAAATCATTTTGAGTATAGATGTCGAGTTCTTTACCAAGCTTCTTGTGGTCAAACTTTTGAGCAAGCTGTCGACGCTTGAGATAGTCGTCCAAATCCGCTCTTTTTTCATAAGCTAAGGCATAGACCCTGGTAAGCATCTTATTTTTCTCGTCACCAAGCCAATAAGCGCCAGCAATACGATCTAATTTAAAGGCTGCATCTTTTAAATCGCCGGTATTTTCGACATGGGGGCCTTCGCATAGATCTAAAAACGGACCGTTTTCATAAAAAGAAAAAGATTCCACCCCCCGCTCTGCTAGGTTCTGCGCATTCTCTACCTTATACGGCTCGTTAGCATCCTGCAGTTTGGCAACCGCACCGTCGATATCGCATTCGTTCTTCTCAAACGACTGGCGCTGGCGAATGATTTTCTTCATAATCTTTTCGACATCTTTTAAATCCGACTCGTTCAAAACCTCGGAGCCAAAATCAAAATCATAAAAAAACCCGGTATCTGTGGGGGGACCAAAACCAAGCTTCGCTTCTGGAAATTTTTGCTTCACAGCCTGAGCGAGAATGTGTGCAAGCGAGTGTCGAATTTTATACAATGTTGGATTATCTGCCACTTCCATGATTTGGAGCCTTTCGTCATAAACAGTGCCACTATACTATCATTTTTTACACCGGGAAATATCTTCTGAAGTAATTTCTTTAAAAGAACGCCCAATTTCTCGGCCTTTATTCAGGTATGCGTCCAATGTATCAAGAAATTGGCTCGCGTGCTTAGGTTTTTGGAGGTCATGAAGCAACACTACCTGCCCCGGCCGAGCTTGGTTCAAAGAAGCTAGAGCAGATGATTTTTTCCACCTAAAAGTTGAATCAAAAAAACGCGTCTCCCAGTGAATTAGAGGCATCCCAAGAGTTCGTAAAGCCCTGTGTAACTGCGGGGTCTGAACCCCCGCTGGCGATCTAAAACCTACTGTTTGACGACCAAGCAGATCGCCAAAGGCTTCTTCACTGCGGCGAATCCAATCGCTTATTTTGCTGTAAGAATAAAAAAAGTAGCGGGTATCGTGGTCCAAGGAGTGATTACCGATCGCATGACCGGCAGCAACAACCTCTGAGACAATAGTGCTACATCGCCTAGCTCTATCAGCCACCATAAAAAAAGTAGCTTTAGCCTGATGCTTTTCTAGTAGATCCAAAACCGCAGGTGTTACCTCAGGATCAGGACCATCATCGAAGGTTAAATAAATGACCGACTTATCAGATGTCGGAATAGACCTAATACATGGGCCAAAAAAATCTATCATCATATCGGCCCAAGAACAAAGCGGCTACTGCCATTTGGTTTTCCGATCTGAATTTCACATGCGTGAGGAGTGACTTCAAGCAATCGGCTAAAGGAGGCAATTCCATTTGAATCGTAATAGTCTATGTATTGGCCGGTGCTTTTGGCAATTTTGCCTCCAGTTTCAACCTCAACTACCCGGGTAATCGGTGACCTTGCCGAAAGTCGGTTTAACCCGGATTGGTTCACTAATAATAGAGCACCGGCACCTTCCCCCCGCTTGACATTCTCAGGGTCGAGCGCAGCCCAAACCTTTTCAAATGAGTTTACCTTGGTATCCCAACCGATAGCAATGCAGGCGTCACACCAATCCGCTCGCAAAAAATCCAGCGCAGTCGCTACAGCATCTTCTCCCGAGTAGCTACCATTACTTACGGTCATCGATGCTCCCTTAATCCCAAACTCTATACTAAGAAAACCAAGCACTGCATTATGCAGGCTATTTTGAAAAAGGATAGGTCTAGCAGTTTCTGATTTGACAAGCGTCGTTAGAAAGTTCTTCGTTATCTCTAGCTCACCTTGGCTAGTACCAACAACAACCCCTAACCGCTGCTCAGAGATCAGCTCTTTTAGCTGCCAGCTACGCTCTAATAGCGACTCAACTGCAACATAAGTCATGATCATCCCTCGGCTGGCACGGCGGAATTTTGGCTTGGAAAGGTAGGGTTGTTCCCTACCTGACTCCACCAATTCATAGTCAATTAAAAATACATCAGATCTCAAACTCATCTAGTCACCCGCGAGAATACAACTGCGCCATTAGAACCACCGAATCCCAGAGTGCTTTTTAAAATATAATTCATAGAGCGGTCGCAGGAGTCTCTATTCACCTCCAAGTTGATCGTAGGATCCTGGGTTTCGATTTTTGCGGTTCCTAACATCACTTGATTCACCAGTGCCATTACACACAACACACTTTCAACCGCACCCGAAGCAGCTAACATATGGCCATGAATCGCTTTAGTCGAGGAAACAGCAATACCGCGATCTCCAAACACCTTTAGAATAGCAGCAGCCTCAGAAACATCGTTATGAGGTGACCCTGTCCCGTGAGCATGAATCCAATCAATCATGTCCGCATCAATCCCTGCATGCTTAAGAGCAAGAGACATAGCTGAAGCACAGCCGGACCCTTGGGGATCGGGGGCAGTCATATGATAACCATCCGCTGCGATCCCGCCGCCACATAACTTGGCTAACCTATTAGGGCTAGCATCAGACTCTAAGCACAAAAACCCAGCACCTTCTGCCAAATTAATTCCATTTCTATTCTGATCAAAAGGCTTGCAAACACCGTCCGATAGCAGTTGAAAGCTATCAAACCCTCTTATTGTAAGGTTTGACAATACCTCAACCCCTCCGACCAAACACCGCTTCACCCTTCCAGACCGAATCCATTGATGCGCCAAAATCAGCGCCTGAGTCGCAGCGGCACAGGCAGTAGTAATTAGTCGGGTCTGACCGGAGAAATTCTGACTAGCGGCAAGATGCTGTAAGATACAGCCAAGGCCCTGATAGCGCATGCAATCTGCAAGCTTGGGGTCATCAGCTTGTTCATTTAAAAAATGGCCCAATTCCGACTCCCAACCAGTGACTAACCCAGTGGTGGTCGCAAGTATTAGACCGTCGTCAGGACCGAGGTGTGACCATCCCGCCTGAGTCATCGCTTCGCTCATAGCAGCAAACGCCATGAGATGAGCTGGACTCGGCGCGATATCAAGGTCCGAGCTTCTCAACCGTGACCACTGTTCCGATTCAATAATACGGTTTGATAATTCGGCTAGGTTATCAGCTGAAACCCGGCCGACAAATTGGTTATCTTCACCTGCTCGAATACAAGTTTGATTGCTTAGAGCTCGGCGCCATAAACAATCACTACCAATGCCACTGGGAGCGACGACACCGACCCCTGTGACATACACCTCGTTCTCTTGATTAGAGTTGAGGTTGGACGAGATCACCAGATACTCCTCGATTTTCTCCGATAAAATCTAATATAGATCCGACGGTTGCAAAAACCTTCTTACCCTCTTCGGCACTTTGAATCTTCACATTGTAGCGTTTCTCAACACCGACGACGATTTCTAAGATATCAATAGAGTCGAGCCCTAAACCTTCCCCCGCTAACTGGGTATCAGGACGGATCTCGGACTTATCGACAAAATGAAGGTTTAAGGAATCTACAATGAGATCAACCACTTCTACTAGTAATGCGTCCTTATCTTTCGTCATAACGAATCAATCTAGCTCAAAAACTATTGAGAGACAATGGGTTAATCGGCTGATAATATTGCCGGGAAATGGCTTTATTAAAGAAATTATTTCTAAAACATTTCAGCTCATTAGTGCTCGGGCCTATCCTGTTAGCAATGACCTACGGAGTTTGTTTACTACACTTAGCTACCCTTCCTAAACCAACTCATCTATTGGCTGAAAAACCTGATCATTCTAAAAGCTTTCTTATCCATAAGTCTAAATATGGCATCCACCAATTAGTGCTTAACGGCTCCGCCTACCAAAGGGGTCGCATGACAGCCGAACTCATGGCTCCTATTATGAGAAGACAAGAACAACAGCTCATGAGCGAATTTTATAAATTTTTTCCTAACCCATTTCTAAGATACAGCTTCATACTAACTGCCATGCGTTGGTTTTGGGGTGTTGATCGTTACGTCG
>JANQHA010000457.1 GCA_028282865.1 Oligoflexales bacterium | reverse complement strand
CATGAGTTCCAACGATATAACCGTTATGAACCGCGACGTCACCGCTAAGAAACTCGCCCGAGTAAACATCTAAAAACTTGGCGCCTTTAATAACCAGGTCACAGTCAATCTCACTGCGAGCAGCTTGGATTTGTTCCTTGAGAAGGTCTTTGGACTGATATGGGGCCTTGCGAAACACCTAAAACTCCTTAGAAATTTGCTTTACAAATACTGTTACCTTTATATGAATCTTATGTCATGATTAATCTTTTTTAGAGCACTGAAAACGGAGCTAAAACCGATGGCTAAGAAGCCTAAACATGCGATTTCACCCCTCCGAAGTGAGAACTATCCTGAGTGGTATCAACAAGTTATCAAAGCCGCAGATCTAGCTGAGCATTCAGTGGTCAGAGGCTGCATGGTGATAAAGCCCTGGGGCTACGCAATCTGGGAACTGGTTCAGCGAGAGTTAGATGATCAGTTCAAAGCTACCGGTCATATGAATGCCTATTTTCCGCTGCTCATCCCTTTAAGCCACCTAGAAAAAGAGGCCGAGCACGTCGACGGTTTTGCCAAAGAGTGCGCTGTAGTCACTCATCACCGTCTGGTTCCAGATGAAAAAGGTGGGCTGAAGCCTGCGTCACCGTTAGATGAACCACTAGTCATCAGACCTACGAGTGAAACGATTATTGGCGAGTCTTATGCTAAGTGGGTTCAGTCATACCGAGACCTACCGATCCTCATCAATCAGTGGGCGAATGTTTTTCGCTGGGAGATGCGCACTCGACTGTTCCTTCGAACCTCGGAATTTTTATGGCAAGAGGGTCATACAGTTCATGCCACAAAAGATGAAGCAATTAACGAAACCCTTAAAATGCTAGACGTTTACGCCGACTTCGCAGAAAACCATATGGCCATGCCGGTGATCAAAGGCGAGAAAACATCTGATGAGCGATTCCCTGGTGCCGTCAACACCTATACCATCGAAGCATTGATGCAAGATGGCAAAGCTCTTCAAGCCGGAACCTCACACTTTTTAGGGCAAAACTTCGCCAAAGCAGCTGGTATTAAATTTGTCGACCAAAACGAAACCGAACAGATCGCTTGGACCACGTCTTGGGGGGTCTCCACCAGATTAATTGGTGGCTTGATCATGACCCATAGTGATGACGATGGTTTAGTGTTACCACCACAAATTGCACCACGACATGTCGCGATCATACCGATTTACCGTAACGATGAAGATAAGACGAAGGTTCTTGAGTTCTGTGAGCAATTGCGAAAAGAGTTGCAAGACAAATCCTTTGGCAACCGCAGAGTATTAGTCGAGCTCGATGACCGCGATTTCTCTGGCGGCGTCAGAACCTGGCAGCATATAAAAAAGGGGGTACCTATCCGCTTAGAAATCGGCCCAAGAGACATTGCCAATGACAGCGTGTTTATGGGCAGGCGCGACGATTCTACTCACAAGAAAAACTCGGTAAAACGTGATGAGTTCCTTGCAACCGTTACCGGTATCCTCGGCGAGATTCAGACAAACCTTTTTCAGCGTGCTAAAAGCTTCCGCAACGAATCCACCCAAGAAATCACTACCTTTAAAGATTTCGAGGAGTTTTTCTCTGAGAAAAACTCCGGTGGCTTCGCATTAGCACCCGCACTTGACTGCCAAGAAATCGTAGAAAAGACTAAACCGATGAAGGTAACAGCGAGGTGCATTCCCTTAGAGCAGTCACAGCCCACCGGACCTTGTATCTTTACTGGGAAAGAGACCAAGACCAATATTTTGTTCGCTAGGGCTTATTGAGTAATTTCACAAGTGAATGGTTAGTAACATAAAAATCTTTTAATATTAGTGCCATCATAACTAGTTAACCCGATTCTCATCAAATTGCAAAAGGATGCTTTGTCACAAATTTAATTGATTTGTAATACTTACGGAAAAAAATTTTGGGTTTAACCTTACAATTCATAAAGTATTAAGTTGTAAAAACTTCACTCTATGTAGCCTCTACGCTGCAGTTGACTAGAGTCATACATCATTCCATCTTCTTTAATAATTCGATGATGTGAGGGAAATATAAAATGAGGCCAATGTTTTGCACTTTCTTGCAATCCAGTTTTTTTATTATAATCTTCAATCACCTTAACATTATAACTTCTAGAAACATGTCTTAAGGGCTCCCAGCTCCCTACTCTATCCGATTCCTTAAGTATTAATACGTCTGCTGAGCCTACAAAGGCAGGGTTCTGCTTGAAACCCAAAATTCTCTGGACAAATTTCTCATTCTTATAATCTAATATAGCAGCCTTTTTTTGTGCATCAGTAGCACCATTCGAAAATACAAAAAAACCAGACTGAGACACCCATCTTCCCTCATTCTGATCGTAATTTATTTTACTATATTGATAGTGAGATGATGCCAGAGATTTCCCCTGAAGGTAGTCATGAAATTCCTTTACGTTAACTTTTTGATCTTTATTGATATCTGCCACTTTGAAGACGTCCGAGTTTACGTTGTAAAGGTCCATATAAATACCCAAGACATTTTCGATACGTACTCCCTTTTTGTCCATTTGACCATAACCCGACACCTGGTCACCACCAGAACTTGTCATTAAACTAAAACCTGGGTTATTAGCTAATTTAGGCTCAATCTCATCGGCTAGGCTTCCAGAGAAACAAGCACTTAACAAAACAAATAGATTCTGATGCACCTTAGATTGATTGACAGTAGTTATTGCTTTCATACTCATTCTCACGAGATCTAGCGTATCAAAAGCACCTAAAACTGTTTGATCGTTTAATATCGACTTAATGCTGCCATCAGCCAGCTTAACCTTTATTCCATGACCAGATAAAACAAGATGAATATTTTTGCGACCGTTACTGTCTATTTTTTCGAGACTTGCCTGCAAAAAATCAAATAAATCGTTACCATATAAGTTTCTTGGAACAACAATAAAATTCACTCCAGTTTGCTTCATATATCTAATGAATTTATCGGCTTCCTTAATATCGATCTCGTTCGCCGTAGCTGAAGTCTTATCCTTACCTGTCTGAATAAAAATTATTGTGACATCAGATTTTGCACTTTTTGAAGACAAAGTATTTGACTCAAAATTACTTACAGATCTTCGAGATTTGCAAGCACTATGCAACACGCATAAGTAAGTACAACACAATACAACCATCAACGTGATGCGGTTCGACATAGATCACCTATTTTATCAATATTAACAATGGTATATTTTAGTATAAGGTAAGGAATAATTATAGATTTAAAATCGACTGGCTATCGGATTTTACAAGTAAATACAGTCAAGCCCATGAACTATAACTTCAAAACGGCTAACACATCCTGCCAAGGCAGAATTTCAACCTCATCGCGAACAAGCTTGTCGTCTCCTAAATAAGCCACAATGCGCCTAAAAGGTTTATTCACAACACTTTCAAAGCTTTTAAAGCCATTCTGCGAGAATTTCGGTGCGGATGATGTCGCTTTACACTCTATTGCAAAAATTTCTTGATCTACTTGGACAATAAAATCAACTTCGGCACCATGACTAGTACGAAAATTTGTCACAGAAACCTCCTTATCAGATGCGTATGAACTGGAGAAGATCTGTGAACATAAAAGGTTTTCAAATAGCGAGCCTAATCTGTCCTGAGATGGTTGAAAGTTCTTTAATAATGAATTCAGAATTCCGTTATCAAACAGAAAAAAACGAGGATGTTGAACGAGGCG
>JANQHA010000426.1 GCA_028282865.1 Oligoflexales bacterium | reverse complement strand
GCCCAGCTGAAGTCGGCTAGCCTTGGCGTTCCACTTCAATTTATTAATATGCGGAGCTAACATGGGTTTCTGTTGTGGTATTGTCGGCCTACCAAATGTCGGAAAATCCACTATATTTAATGCGCTGACTCGAGCGGGTGCTGCTTCGGCTAATTATCCCTTTTGCACCATCGACCCAAATGTTGGCCGGGTTGATGTGCCGGACTCTCGTCTCAAAGAGATCGAGTCTTTTATCACAACCAAAAAAGTCGTACCGGCTAGCATTGAGTTTGTTGATATAGCTGGGCTAGTGAAAGGCGCTTCAAAAGGTGAGGGTTTGGGCAATCAGTTTCTGGGTCACATTCGGCAGACGGATGCCATTGCCCATGTTGTAAGGTGCTTTGAAGATGGGGATGTCACCCATGTTGATGGTAGTATCGATCCCATTCGAGACATAAAAACGATAGAGACTGAACTAATTTTTTCGGATATCGAAACAGTGGAAAAAGCCGCTGAAAGGTATAAGAAATTTACAAAAAGCGGTGACGCTAAAGCCAGTGCCTGCGTAGAAATGTTAAAGGGATTAGCAGATCACCTTCAAGCGCTCAAACCAGCAAGATCTTTTAAGGTTGAAGATTTCGGTGACGAGGAGCATATCAAGAATGCATATCGAGACCTCCACTTAATCACTGCAAAATCGGTCTTGTACGTGTGTAACGTTTCCGAAGATATGGCGTCTGGAGAATTAGATAATGAGCATACGACGAAGGTAAAGGAGTATGCTAAGTCGGAAGGCGCTGGAGCGATTATTATTAGCGGCAAAATTGAGGAAGAGCTCTCCGACCTGGATGATGAGTCTTTGGCGGAAATGATAGCTGAGCTGGGTATGTCTGAGCCGGGACTAAATAGATTGATACAGGCTGGCTACGATTTATTAGGTTTACAGACCTATTTTACAGCTGGTGAAACAGAGGTTCGGGCTTGGACAATATGTAAAGGGGATAGAGCCCCAACTGCTGCGGGCAAGATTCATTCTGATTTTGAGAGAGGATTTATCTGTGCAGAAGTGTATACTCTCGATGATTTAAGGAATGTAAAGAATCGATCTTTGCTGAAAGAGCGTGGTTTGATCAGAACTGAAGGAAAGGAATACGCAGTTCATGATGGCGATATTATGGAGTTTCGTTTTAACGTCTAAGGAGGGTTTATGAAGTTTTTATTAGTGGTAGTTGCATTTTTTATTAGTACGACGGGTTTTGCCAATGATGAGCCTAGAGGCATCCAGAAGGAAGGGTTTGGGCATTTTCAGTTTGATCAAATGGCACACCTAGTGCGAGCCGAGATTGACTCTGAGCTTGTTGGCTGTGGTCTGCAGTTTGTGGACCCGAATCACCCGAGGGTTTCTCCTCCGAGAATCGTCGCCGACGATGCTATCGTCAACGCTTCCGGTCGTCTATTAGCTTATTATCGCAGTGAGTTCTTAGCCGGTTACGCTAAGTTCGTATACAGTAACCCCGACGGTGGGCTTCGACACCAGATTCACTTCGATCGACGGGGTATAGAGTTTATAACCCCCTATCAAGGTATAGTGGCTCGTGCTTGGAGGGTTACTAATAACGGTGGCTATTTTCACTATTACTACTGCGGAAACCGTCGAGTAAATAGCAGTGAATTTGCTCACTGTGTTGCTAATCGCCTTACTAAGATTATCTCGAGGCAGCTTTGTCGGCATGCCGGATGATTTCTGTTGAGCGGGGGCGACTTCCAGCCCCTGAGCAACCAAATGTACTGCAGCGTTTAGTCAACGATAACTTTTTGCCTTCGGCTAGTAAGTTAGTTTTTCATGAAAAATGCAGGCCAGATCTTGGGTCTGACCATATAGTTTTTTATCAGAAAGTATGGTCTGTTCCATTGCAGCTTTCCGATATTGCCAGCGAATTGCCAGGAACTTCCATATATCTGCCCTTATACGGGGAGTTTGATGGGCATTGGTATGACGGTCCGATATTTAGAGTTTTTTCTAATACTAAGATTTTGAGTTTTTTGGCTCAAGGCTTTCCTGGAAGACTGATTTTGCCCATTGAGTCTAGCATGGCGGCGGTAGATGACCTCCCTCAGTCTTTAGTTAGCGATAGGGATTTGCTAAACTCCGCCGTATCTATTGCTCGGGAGTTGTCGGAAGGTTTTTCTCAATTGGAGCTAGCTGTTAGTATTAAAGACTTCTCCATTGAAACTATGGTCGCCTTAGTTCTTTTAAAAAAGGCTTGCCCGGAGCGAAATCTTGTCGCGACTCACGGCCTCGATTATAAATCATGGCCGTCTGAGATGAAGCGATTTTGTCAGAACTTAGGAATGAGTCAATATGAGTATGAAATAAGCTCTAAGATAGATTTTTTCCAATTAAGTTCGCTAATTTCTGCTATCCAACCTATGTCTCATGTTCTAGCCAGGACAATCAACGACCGAAGCGATGTAGTTCCGAGAAATCTTATTTAGCAATGGCTATTGAGTATTTCAGATTTTTAATAGATAAATAGATCTATTTTTTGGGAGTACTTTAAAAAAATGTCAGCTGGCAGTGAAATCATCGAAGCGGTGCGTAACATAAAAACCGGAAAGTTATTTATCGTTATCGATGTTTTGTCAAATCGCTACCGTCTTTTAAACCCGGAAGGTTCCTTTAGCAGCTTGCCGATGGACTTATTCGAAGAGGAGCCTTTACTGCTAAATACGTTTGAATCCGGCGAGCAACTTAGTGGTCAGCAGCTGTCTGCTTATCAAGCTTATGTAGATGCTGAAGATGCGAAAGCCGACTTGGACGCGCAGGCTCGCGAACAGGTTAAGGCTAGGCAAAAGACCGAGGCTCAAATGCCCAAAAAGATAGCTAGTAAATCTAAGAGAGTGAAAACTTCGTTAAATGACCAAAAGGTTGGTGTTGGCGCCAGTTGGTCATCTTCGAGTTTAGTGTTTTATAAGCCCCAAATTGATCGTCTGGGTGCTAAACAGTCATTTAAAATTGTAGTTCATGATGTTGGCGCGTTTGTGATTTCTAAGTCAGATTTTCAAAGTATTTTTAGCGATGTGGTCCTGTCACCTGAATATAAGCGAGAGGGTTTCTTCTCTTACAAAGAAATTCCTGACAAGGCTCTTAAGTTTCTTAAAGAGTAAGCAGAACTCGATGTATTTTATGGATGTTTTTTGGGGAATAGTTTTTCAGCTGGTATTTCTATGTCGTCAAACTTGATGCCAAAGCCAGGATGCTGACTTGCAATGGAGCCCCAAGGCATCGACCATTTAACTTTTGATGGAACTGGAGTCTCGATACTCGTGTTGTGAAAGAAAACAGTGATTTCATCATCTCTTTTCAGCTCTAGACAGCTTACGATATAAAGCCCATGGTCCGATATATCTGCAGTACTTGCTAGGTGCGTGGTTTCATCACCTGATACCTTGAACTTGACATGTATGATCGATTTTCGTCTAACTGACTGCCTTAACTGGACACCATCAGAGCTTTCGCAAACGCTTTTAAAAGTTGACCATATTTTCTCGCCGCGTAGCGACTGGATATTATAAACACCTTGTAATTCTTGATTATCTCCGTAGATCCTAAGTTTTAACACTGGAAGCCGACTCGAAATCTCAAGAAATCTAGAACGACTATTTGCGTCTGTTTTTAACGATTGTTTAAAGTCTATGATGACCCCAAACCATTTTAGTTTACTTTTTATGTTTACAAATTCTTTTAAGGTTTCGAAATAGTGAAGTTCCACGTCCCAGCCGTCAAGCCCTTGCTGAAGTAGCTCTTTGATGTCACTCGAACCTAGAATAATGGCAATGTTCATTTTAGTCATTACTCCATAATATATCACTGTGTGCTAGTCAGCAACATTAATGCCAAGAAATCCCGCTCCCTTACAATTGACCTAGTAGGCTTCTGTAAGGTCTATTTGTACTTACTGAGTGTGGCTTGGTGATCTGGGTTACCCCACAGTTTTGTGAACTCTTCTAACTCTGCCTCATACTCTTGGAATTCGTTTAGATGATAGGGTGCCCACAGCATTTTCTTTTGAGTAGCAAAAGCATTCGGAGTTAAACTGCTTAGGTATTTTAATGATTTATTGACCGTTTGATCTAGCGAATCTATCGAGCACTGCTCGGTCAATACTCCGATATCGACCGCTTGTTTGGCCGTTAGCTGGTAACTTGTGAAAAGAAGTTTTTGTGCATTAGAACGGCCTATTAGATGGCACAGTCTCTTGGCGCCACCGTACCCAGTGGTCAAACCGATTTCGAGTTGTTTAAAGTTGAACGTAGTGCGCTCTGTTCCTATTCTAATATCGGCGGCCAGTGCTAATTCGGCACCGCCACCAATGGCGGCTCCATCGATTATCGCTATGACAGGAATAGGGAGTCGCTCCAATTCATAGCAGAGCTGGCTTAAAGTTCTCGAGTATTTTTTTGCGTCATTTCGATCTATCTTGCTGAGTTCCTTTAGATCTCCACCTGCAATCCAAATAGCCTTTGATTTTCTTATGCAAGGTTCCGCTGAGATGATTAAACCAGCAATATTTTGGCTTTTACCAATTTTTTGTTTTAAGCTGCGTAAGGATTCGGCAAGCTCCTCAGCGAGTGTGGTTCCCAAAGCGTTTAGGCGCTCTGGTCTAGAGATATGCCAAACCATAAAGGTATCTCGTAGGGAAGTCTCAAGATATTTCATCTTCTCACCAAAGAATTAATTTATATTTTATACACTAATTATTTAGTATTGGCGATTTGTCTATTTAGAATCGTAAAAATGATTAAATTATCAACAAAACTCCTCATGTTATGATTTTTTGATCATTAATGAGTTAAAATTAATTAGGTGTATTTTCATGCGGCCTTTTGATGTTAGTGGGTGTGGTTTGTGAGCGGAGAAGATAGTCAGGGTCTCAATGGTAGATCTAATGACTCGCACGTACGAAAACCGAACATAGTATTGGTTGGTACGATGGGTAGTGGAAAGTCAACGGTCGGTGCTTGCCTTGCGCTGAGGCTAGGCTATGGGTTTATAGACACAGATGCGATGATTGAAAAGATGAACCGAAAGTCTGTAGAAGAAATATTTGAATCTCAAGGGGAAAGTGCGTTTCGAGAAATGGAACACGATTTGATTCAAAAAATAACCAATATCAAGAGCCATGTCATTTCCGTCGGAGGTGGAGCCGTCGCCGATGACGATAGTTGGCGTGTTCTTAATGAGATAGGGCATACGGTTTGGCTTAAAATTCCTAGCTCAGAGGTTGCTAGAAGGTTTTTGATGAGTCCTGATGATATCCGTAGCCGCCCGCTAATCAAGGATTTAGTTAATGTAGAAGAAAAACGTGACCGTCAGCAGCAGTTGATGGGTCGCATAGATGCTTTAGTAACACAACGTATCGGTAAGTATAGTCAGTCGGAATTCGTTCTTGAGGATAGCTACTCAACTCCTGAAACAACAACGACTTTTTTGATTCGTATTCTTTCTAAGTCTGGGGTTATGACCATTTGAAGTTGATGACGACCGATTATAACAGGCTGTTAGATATATTAAACCAAGCGCCGTGGAAGAGCATATTGTCGGTGCTTGGTGGGAGTTTTATGGGGGCTATGGTGCTTTCGAATGTCATAAGTTACCTTTTGGTACCAGAGGTGTCAAAATTTGCTGGCGCAGGCACAAGTAGCATGGGGGCTACTGATCTTAGCTTAAATATGGAGTCACTAGCAGACTCCGATATTCAAAAAATTCTAGATAGAAATCTATTCAATAAAGAAGGGACTCTTGGAGATGTCGATCCCAGCTCCGGTTCATCGGAGGGTTCCGGGCGTGGACTCGCGAAAAGTAAGCTGCCTCTAAAAGTGGTCGGTATTATTTACGGTGGGAGCCCTTTGAGCGGCTTAGCAACTATTCAGAATACTTCGAAATCTAAGGTGAGCAGTTTTGTGGTTGGCGATACTTTGATGCCTGATGTCGTCGTCGACAAAATATATCGAAAACGGGTCATCGTTCGCAATAAGGATCGTCGCGAATATATTGATTTACAAAAAAAAGAAATTGTTCGTAGTAGTCGTCGGAAAAAGAAGGCTGTGAAAAAGTCCTCTGGAGGAGTTTCTCCCATTGCGACAGGCCCGGCTCTTAAAAACTTTAAAGAAGACGGTTTTGAGAGAAACGGAACGAATATGGTTATGTCGCAGTCCTATAAACAGCGGATGCTGACTGAAGATTTTACAAAAGTTCTTCAGGATGCCAAGGCTAGCCCCCATATAGTTAACGGCCAAGTAGTTGGGTTTGAATTGACTCGCATTAGGGAAAACTCGGTTTATCAGAAAGCTGGTTTTCAAAATGGCGATATTGTTAAAGAGATAAATGGTGTTCGGCTGACTAACCCAAGTGCTGCTATCGGGATACTTCAGGGTTCTCGCAACGCTTCGGAGCTCGATGTGGTGGTTAGTCGCAATGGTAAACAGTTTAGCATGCATTTACAGGTTAGGTGATTTGGTGGCTTACGACTTTTCATCGCTATTACAGATTCGCAAGGACCTATGGCTAAAGTCCGGGATGAAGGTCTATAAAGTTATTTGCGTTCTTTTTGTCAGTTATATCTCTGCATCGATTATTTCATCTTTTTTAGTTTTTTTAATTGTTGACGATACCTCCACTCCGCGACAGCCAAAAAACTCTAGCAAGTTTGTAAACCTGTCACTGACTAAATCTGTTAACTACCGAGACCTCCAGAAGGGTATAGAAGAACGGAATTTATTTAATTCTGACGGTGAATTCCCAGACGAAAGCACAGGGGATGACGATGGTTCAGGTACCGGGGTTGCTTTTGACGAAAATGCCGAGTGCGTCAAAACCACTTTAAATGTTGACTTGCTTGGTACGATATATTTAGGAGATTCGGGATCTTCTTTGGCAACTATTAAGGAACGCGGTTATTTGCAAGCCGACATATATAGAGTCGGTGACTCAATTATCGGATCCGATCAGGCGCTTGTGTACCGCATTGAGCCCAAGCGGGTTGTGATTAATAACTCCGGGCGCAAAGAATGCTTAGAGCTAGCACCTCCGAAGCCATCGT
>JANQHA010000348.1 GCA_028282865.1 Oligoflexales bacterium | reverse complement strand
GCCATGTCATCTAAGCCGAGTTTTAGGGATCTTGATGAACGTGAGTAACCCATCACAGCATCGTAATTGCTATGATTGTGTCCTAGCCCAAGGCAGTGGCCTAGCTCATGCATAAGTGTATAAGCTAGCGACTTGGCTGAGGTCGATTTGCTACTAACAGTGATATCGCAATCTACAATGAGCTTATCTTCGATATTTGGTGAGGCGAATGCAGCAGCAGATAGATTCACCGAGTCGACGACAATGCTATGCACCTGGTCCTCTGAGTCTGCCGCGGCCGAAGTGCTGTTTGTGAGATTCATTGTGATATAGGACTCTGGAACATTATTCCATACCGCCATAGCTTCTGTTACCAAAGCTGCCCAGAATTGATCATCAGGAAGGCTGGCATAGATTCCTCCCAAAAACTTATCTTTATCAGTGATAGATGGAACATCACTGCTTAAAACAAAGTTGATTTCAGTCGAGTCTAGGCTAACATCGAGCTTTGCTTCGGTTGGCCCCGACAACAACACAAATGCTTTTACTGGCGAACTAAATATAGCAGTGCAAGCGATCAAAATAGTTGCTTTTAAACTCTTTAAAACCATATTCCTGCTCCTATTCGGACCGCATAAGGTGAGATCAATGATTTACTGGTGACACCTATAGTCTGTTGGTATTCGATATTGAACTTGTAAGTGCTGCCACCAGTGTCTAGGCCAAAAGCTGAGTAAGCGGCTGGACCTGCACCATTGGCGCTAATTGCCACCCCACCACCGACAGCTATATATCCTCCCCAGTTTCGTGTGTACCTTTGACCAAATAAAAGTCCTGGCAGACCTAGGTTGAATTCAAATTCTCCGTCAGTTACGTAGGTTAGCGCAAGGTCGGTAGCACTAGGTGGGATACCGAGGGGATTTGAACCACCGGTTCCTAAGCTTGCTGGGCCCATTTTGACGATAATGGCGCTTGCGCGAGCTTGCTGGGTCGGCGCTAAGCTAGCGGCTAACCCAATGAGTGCTAATATTATCATCTTTTGAAGACGCATTAAAAATGTATCCCCGTGTTGATTCCTAAGAAGTGTTTTCTAGCTGTCACCATTAATAGCCCGGCTTCTCCCGCCAAAAACAAGTGCGAGTCCCAAATAAAACTCAGGTAAATTGTATTTATGGGAACGCGGTACTCTAAACTAAAGCAAGTACCAAAATTATATTGATTGCGTTCATCAGCCTCGGTAGTGGAAGTGTCGGTTGGTTCGTAAGAAGTATGCTCCCAAAGTAAAGAAGCTCCAATGCCGGCGTATATTGAGCTAGAGGAATCTAACGCAGCAAATCGGTAGCTTAGGTTTGTCACAGCCGTTCGCTCGAGAAATGGCCCCATCTTTCTACCGTAGGTGTGAACCCTCGTGAACACTGACGGTGTATAACCTATGTGCAGACTGGTCGCTGGGCGGTAGCGGTCATCTCCCTCGTCGACTCCAGAGCCACCTATTGCCAGCTCAAAACTATAGGATTTAGCTGAGAAGCTGACTAAAGATATTGCAAGGTATAGGGAAATTTTTAGCAAATTTGACTCGGCGTTGAAGTTATATTTCTATTCTATTTTATATGAAAATAGGTCCTTTGTGGTCACTGGGCTATACGTAGATTTGCCTAGGGGTGTAGTCTCTTGTAATTGCATGGTTTAATGGCTAAAATACGCTGATGGTAAACTTGCTCTGTAAAATACCTAGGCCAGTCGTAGCAGTGTTTTGCTGCTATTGGCTCAGTGCAGGAGTTGCTTTTGGCTCCGAGCAAGCCCCTAAGCCAGAGGTTTTGGAGCAACCCCCTGACTTGCCCGTCATAGCTGACGACTCTGAATCAGAAGAAGAGCTTTCTCTTGGCAGTGACGAAATTCGTAGAGATTATCGCTACTCGGTTGCTTTCGGTATCGGTATGGCAGAAGCTTGGCAAGTCTTTCATCTTAGCTCGGTTTTTTTCCAGGACTCAGGGTGGAATATTTATACTTCACTAG
>JANQHA010000251.1 GCA_028282865.1 Oligoflexales bacterium | reverse complement strand
CCGTCGAATGCGTCATTGGTACCTACCCTGTTTCTGAGCTAGCCAGATTCAATACATTGCGCCTAACAACTGAAGAGGGTAGTAACGAGGTTTCGTTTCCTCCTCAGAAAATGCTCCTGGCTGCATCAAGGATACCTTTTTAATTGGTTTTTTGCATGTAAACTTAGAGTTTGGGACCATAACGGCCATACTTCTTTTCTGCTGATCTCCATATCCGTAAACAACTGCCCGCTTCGAGTCACAACCCCCTAAGTAATTGACCCGAAGTTTGCCGCTATGACTTACATAGTTTACCACCGGATGCAGCTTGATCTGCGCAAACCTTCTGGTCGCTGCCATTGCTCTTAGCTTTGTACCTTCATGGATGTTAAATTTCGGTGAACGGTGCTGATACCACTGCGACTTTTTATCACCGTATTCGCAGCTTCGATTATAAAACCTTGCGACCACCATACCTACGGTAATAGGTGCATGTGCACCACGATATTCAGACATAGCAACCCCGACCGGCACTTCGTTACAACCTCTTTTATAAGAAAACTGCAACCGACCGTCCGAGACCATCAAATTCTTAGAGTCAACTTTAGCCAACCTTAGATCATAAGCGCGACTAGGAACAGACCAGTCCATCATTTTGCTAACTTTCACCTTTCCTAACGAAGTCGACTGCATCAAAGGAAGCTTTTTTAACTTCTGGTGAAAAACACAGGATCGTTGCTTACCGCGTCCGCGCCTAGCTTCGACAAAAGCCATCTGAAGCGAATCATGTGCGCTCGCTTTAATCATCATTCCTCGATAGTCTCCGCACCTTGATTGATAAACTGCATCTAAAGAAGCCCGGTTGGCCGTTCTAGGAACCAGTCGTATATCTTCAGCTACCACCACCCTGAGTAGACCACGCATTTGCCGCTGCGGAATTTTTCTGATTTTTTTTATCTCACCAAGGTCTAGGTAGTCTAAAACCTCAGTTACCAACCTAGGCATAGAAGCACATGACGAGCCCAAGTGGCGCGATAAGACACCAATGCTTAGGGTCCGATCAGAACTATACTGAGCTAAAATAGTGTGTTGCGGTTTATTGCAGGTAGTTAAGTACCGCAAAGCTAACTTACCGTCTAGGTAGCTAATGGAATCCGGCTCTATGTACTGATAACGTTCGCTGGTGGCTGGCGCTCCCCACGCAAAAGCACTAGAAAATATCAGTATGCAGGCAAAGTAATGCCAAAGTAAGCCCATAAAATACCTCTAATTTTTAATGAAA
>JANQHA010000202.1 GCA_028282865.1 Oligoflexales bacterium | reverse complement strand
ACTTTTTTTCTCGAAAACTCGCTACCATGTAACCGCCGTCTTGCGGTGAGGTGTTTTCAGTTTCCCTCCCGCATTCTATGTACCCATATCCGGTGTCTGGAGAGGATGGGGTGATTCCCATCAGTGTTAAAAAACCATGTTTTGCGATATTAATTGCTCGCGAAAGGTCGCTTCGAAATTCGTCTTCATTAAGAATAATATGGTCGGCGTGAAGTGATACCATGACAGGTTTTTCTTCGGTTCCCTTAGCAATAGTTTCAATCTCCAGTGCTGCCAGAGTGAGTGCGGCAGCGGTATTTTTAGCCTCCGGCTCAGATATAAGGTATTTACATTGGTCGCCAACGATTTCTTTGGTTCGCTTCGCCTGCTCCTGGTGGGTTACCACTATTCTTCTTTCAGGTGGGATAAACCCGTCTAGTCGCTGGAGGGTTTTCTCAATCATTGTGATTTCGCCACCGCCAATATTACAAAGCTGCTTAGGAGACTTAAGCCGAGACTTAGGCCAGAATCTTGTACCGCTTCCGCCTGCAAGTACCACTGCGTAGACATGGTTGGGTTGCTCTGACATAATCACCTCCTAAAACTTGGAGGCTCATTCTAGCTTTTGTAACTTATTTGCTCAATACACGCTTTCTGTTTTTTTTAGGTATGGTCAAATGCGATATTTGGTAGGATAGCTCTATTCCGGAGCTGAGTTTATCGTAGATATGTCGGCCAAACGCCCGCAGGTATGATGGTGGTGATATTAGGCGAGTTAGGCCCAAAGCCAGTTCTGCACCATATGAGCGAAGAATTTCGGCGTCTTGTGGGGCTGTTGGCTTAACTTTTTGGTACGCGTCGAAGTACATAGACGATAGAATCCATAGGCAGTATGGTATGATCGGTGAGTTAGCATTGTCTTGTGAGAATTGCTGCCATTTCTCTAGTGTCTCCTCTAGGTCGCCCTGTAAGGCCAACGATGACCAGTCCTTAAATACTTTGTCATCTTTTTTCTGTCCGTAAAGATGATCCATAATTGATAGGTCTGCTCTAAATACCGAAGCTGACATAGCTATGGGAAATTTTTTCAGCGATGGATCTTGATTTGGGCCACTAACCTTTATCCTATGTAGATATTTACCGCTAAAGAACTCCGTTGGATCCAGGCTTAAGCTAATGCGGGGAGCTATGTAAAGATAATATTCTGAGCCGTTTATGTTAGCGCCTGCAATTGAAAGGTAGTACTGATCGTTTTGATTATCGGCAAATAACTCGCTTTGTACACTCCGAGCTGAAAGCAAGTTAGCGACTCGATCCTTCATAATATCCCAAAGATACACCCCGTCTTTATAGCGAATGCTATTTGATGCGGTGAAAAGAATCTTCTGGCTATCTGGTAGCCATAAAAATTCTTCGATCTGGTCATGCGGAGCAATCAAGAATAATGGATTGTCTCTCCTTCGTATCAATAGTTGCCGTCGTCCAGAATACTGATCTATATAGATTTGTGCGTACCATTGTAAATTTGGTGAGATCGACCCAAGAATCAGCGCGCTCGGGTATAAGGCGAGTTCCGATACATTTTTTGTATATCTGTATAAAGGGGTAGATCCATAAGACGGAAGCCAATTTTTGATATTTGGGTCAAGTGGATTGAATAAAGTATTTTGCTGGCCGTCTCTACCAAAGGAGCGTAGGACGTAGTGGTCGTTGCTTAGTTTTATATATTGTAGCGGTTGTCCATAGCCATCGAACGAAGAAAAGCCTAACTTTGAGATCTTTGATAAAGCCTTTACTTCAACCAGTGACGTCGGAACAGTTCCCCATTTTGCTCTCGCCAGATTTATAGCTCTCTCAGCTATTTTAAGGTTTTCTTGAGTTCTCTCTGCAGCGTATGGCGCCCAACGATCTTTTGGCGTAGCAATGATCCAAAATAAAGCGATTAGAACGCTTAGCTGTGGCAACACCGATGTCCAGTCTTTTACTAGGGATTTAACTTTTTTTTTCCATATCAACAAAGCAAATCTCATAACTAGATATGATCGATTGGTCGGTTAGTGGTTAAAAATTGGGTATAATACCATCAATAGTAAATCATACCGCGTGAGGGAACAAATGCAGAAATTATTTTTTCAATTTATAACTGTCTATTTGTCTTTTGCTTTACCTACTGTTGCGTTAGCGACTGCGACCAGCGAAGGTGTTTTAAACAAGTTTAAAAAAGCTGAGCGCCAGCCAGCACAGGTGAGAATACTGCTCAACATGCAACCTCATGCGAAGGTGATCATTAAATCTCCAAGTGGCAAAGCTATTGAAACTCATAAGCCTGAAAAGAAGTATTATCAAACCTTGAGGGCGCGGGTTAATGTAGTAAACCATTTCTACTTCTCTAATTGGCATGTAGAAACGGTTCCGGTTTCTTGGAAGCGTGAGCTTCGAAAGTTGACTATGCGGCTTAACTTTTATCGAGTTCGTGGCTCCGCAGGAAACTTAGAGGAGAGAGTTGGGTCTACTGAGCTAGCGGGAGTTTTAGTCGAGTCAGAGCCAGGGATTTATAACTTAATCGCCCGTAAACACGCCACTTTTAGGAATATAAGCGGTCAGACGTTATTGAGCCTAGAGGCTGGGTTTGACCCCGAGTCTGATCGAAGTCGTCTAAAGGTTGCTAAGGCTCAGGAAAAGAAATAGCTATACGGCATAACTATTTGAATTTACTTTATTTTTCAGGGTTCTTCTTCGTCGGCCTTTACGCCGATAGCCTTGATATCCTAGTTATTCAAAGGCTAAGATAAAATAAAATCGAGTTATGCTCGCTATTTGGTGAGTATATATTGTATTTATATTATGTCGTTTATCACAAAAAAGGAGACTTTTACTTTTGCAAGTTTTAGATCGTGCCGCTATTCGGGGGCTTTCCGAGGTTCGTTTAGTTAGTAAATCATCAAATGAAATTATTTCCGCAATAGAAGCTTTAGAAATAGCAGAAGCCAAAGGAATGGACCTAGTGCTTGTCGGTGCCGATGCCAAACCGCCTGTTGTTAGGATCCAAGACTATAAAAAAATTCAATTCGAGAAGAAAAAAGCTCGTAAGAATAATCAACGGAAAACTTCGCTTAAAGAAGTTCAGTTCAAAGTTAATATCTCTGATCACGATTTTGAAACTAAGCTGAGTAACATTCGCAAGTTTCTAGGTCGCGGCGACAAAGTGAAAATAATGGTGCGTCTAAAAGGCCGTGAACGCGAAGCTCCAGAAAGGGCTAAGATGGTTATCGAGCGAGTTATTGAGGCAGTCGAGTGCAAATCTAGTTCGGTACCCGGTCCCATTGCAATAGCCATATTGGAACCCGCCAAATAGGTCACGTTTGTTAGTGTTCGATATTTACAAATGAAACCTGTGCTTTTTGCTAAAAGTATTTAGATTTATTTGACTAGTGTCGAATAGACTTCACGCCGTTTATTGACGTTTTGCCATAAATCGTTTCTAATATTAGATAAGAATTACGAATCAACTAGTAAGTTTAGGCTAGGCAAGGATGCCCTGCTTCTATCGTCCATGCACATTCAAGGAGGAGTGCTACCATGAAAAAGATCGAACCTAATCGCTACCCTCATTCGGCTACCCTTTTTAAGTTTTGCAAAGAAGCCTTAGAAATTCGTTATGAAGGTAACGTCAAAGTCATTGATCAAGATGTTGGAGCTATTTTAGGTTATGACCCTGCCGACTGCAGTCATTGGAAGAAGGGTAAGAAGAATATTCGTGCGCTTGCGACTTTAAGAAGTATCGCAGATCATTTGAATATCGATGAGCGCTTGCTCATTGATATTGCGTCTGGGCGTGTCGGTCTAGAAGAAGCTGTTTTCGAGTATCGAGGGTATGGACAGTTTGCACTGACCGGAAGAAACTTAGAAGCATTGAAAAAAGATTTCTTCAAAGACCCAAGTAAGTGGCAAACCGGTGAATCGATCAAATCTTTCGAAGAGCTGTTTGATATTGATCGTCCGGCTATTACTAAGCTGGCTGCTAATGTTCTGGACTCAGGTAGTTTTGACGAGGCTCCCATATATATTCCAGAAGTTTATCAGCTTTATCCCAATTTAAGCCTGTTAAGCGATGAAAACCTTGAAACCTCGATAAGTGTTGGCTACGAAGGTGGCGAGGACTCAAAGTTGGTTACTCGAGTGAGTTTTAGAGGGCCAGAAATGCGCCCATACATGAGGTTTTTGGCCGCGAAAGAAGTATTTAAACACCTAGCGAAGTCTAAGAACCCTATTGCTTCAAAGTTCTTTGGAAGTCCAGATGAAGTCTTAGATATCCAGGCAAATATTTTTGCTGGAATGCTACTGATCCCTGGCGATTTATTAAAGAGAGAGGTAGAGAAAGTTGATAGCTCCTTGGATATCGTCCTTCAGCTAGCTGATGTGTTCTGGGTGTCTAAAGCATTGATGAATCAAAGACTACGTAACTACATGGAATATTTTAATTGATCACTGTTTTTTTGGACTCCCCCAAAATTGGGGGAGCCATACTTCCTTCCTTTGTTTTATTGATTTTTAAATCCCTCTAAAGAGTATTAAGCCAACACCGATAGTGCATCTAGGGACTTTCGATAACTACCTGATAGACGTGTACTATGGCCAATGCTTTCAAACTAAATAACAATCAAATTTTTGTTACAACCGAAGCACCAGGTGGCGTATACAGCTCGGAGCAACTTAAGAAGATTGCCGAGGTAAGTGATGAAGCTTCTGCTATTATCAAAGCCACCGAAGATCATAGACTCGCTTTTTTTGTTGCTGAGGACAAGCTTGAATCTCTAACTGCCCAGCTCGCCGAAGTTGGTATTGAAGTTAGGCACTACCAAAGCGGAGCCCATCAGCCGGTTGCCTGCGTAGGTGGCCAGTGTCCTATGCAAGAACAAGATGCGTTGAATGCCGCGCTTGAGGTGACCGACGCATTAGACGACGTTCAAATCGATAGACAGCTTAAGGTTGGGATTAACGGCTGTTTTAATAGCTGTGTGCCGGCTCATACCCTAGATATCTCAATAGTTGGCGAAACCAACGGCTACAAAATGAGTATTGGTGGTAAAACCTCTTTACTGCCAGAGTTTGCATCGTTTGTCGCTGAAGGTATTCCTGCAGATAAGCTCCCAATGTTAGTTGCGGAAGTTGCAAAGGTTTACAACTCACTTGCTGAGGGAGATGAAACTCTTCATGATGTATTGGAGCGTGCAGGAGCCAAAGCCTTTATCGAGGCTACTGCTCCCTACAGCCAAGATGCTGCTCATGACGATCCATTTGAGGAGCTTAACTCTGCTCCTGACCCTGCAGAAGCCGATACAGAAGTGATGGCTGAAGCAGCTTCTGAAGAGGAGCCTGCAGAAGTCGTAGACGAGGAATCGGTAGCGGAAGAAGGGGCTACTGAAGAGGAATCAGTAGAAGCCACCAGTGAGGAGACGCTAGCAGAAGAAGAGGTCGTAGAAGAGACAAATAACCTTGAGGATGACGACCAAGCTGGTGAACCTGAAATTAATGTCGACAGCCAAGCTGTTGATGAATCTGTTCTAGACGAAGAGTTTATTTTAGACGCCCAAGATAACTCTGATTCTGACGTAGATATTGATCCTGGTGATCTTCAGCAAGAAGGTCTTTCGGATGATGTGTTGATTGGAGCTGACGACGCGGTACCCGAAGCAGAAGCTTCCGACGAGGTTTCTAGCGATGATGAAATAGTGGAAACGGATCAAAGTCAGAGCGATGAGTTGGTTGAAGGTGAAGTGGAAGTAGCTAGCGCTGAAGACATGGTCGATGAGAGCTCCGAAGATCTTGACGAAGTAGAAAGCACAATTGATAGCCTAGAAGCAGAGGTTGCCGAAAGTGAAGAGGCGGCTGAAGCTGATGAGACCACTGAGAATGAAGAAGTCGCTGTCGAAACTTCGCCAGAGCCAGACCCTGCAGAGGAAGCTGGTGAAATGTCGATTTCTGAATTAGAGGAAGGCTCTACCTCCGAGGATCTAGAGAATACCATTGTAGCCTCTGATGACATATCTCTTGAGGAAAGGGAGAGTTTGATCTCTGATCTCTCAGATAGCGAAGACGAGATTGATAACGATCAACTCGACCAGTTAGAAAACTCTATGATTGAGCAAGCTGCTATTGCTGATTTAGACGACGATGAAAACTCAGAGGATCGAGATCAAACTATTGGACTTGTTGAAGAAGCCAGTGAAAACGTGGTCGAAGACCGGTTTATTGAGGATATTGATTCGGTAGACATTTCTGGTGAGCAATCAGGCTTGTTTGCTTCGGTTGAAGAGATGTCGACCAAGGATGGATCCTGCTCATTTAATTTTTCTTCGGGTGCAAAGTTGGCTTTTGATATAGAGAAAGTCATCGCACAAGGTGGTCGTCGAGAGCTTATTATTGACGAGCAAAAGATCGTCGTTGAAGTCGTAGATGGCGCGATGAAACTCTCCGTCGATGACATGGAAGTCTCTATTCCTAGCAGCGAGTTTGCAGCGGCATAATCAAGGTTCCTTAGTCTAATTTATGAAGCAACCCCTTGCAGGTTAATCTTGAAATACATGGAAAGCTTACTAACGACTGTGAGTTTAAGGGCCATATACGCTTACTTGATTCAATACACTTCCAGTATTTAAGAACCCTTGTTTGCCTTCGGTATCGATTCCGTAACCACCCCAGACAATTAAATATCTGCCGGTCCAAATAGTGGTGTGGCTTAACCTCTTAGAGGGGTTTTCGGGGCCGTTTGGCAGCTCGATCCAACGGTTGCTCGCAATGTCGTAGTAGAACCCAGCGTTCGACGGACCGCTTGT
>JANQHA010000478.1 GCA_028282865.1 Oligoflexales bacterium | reverse complement strand
CTATGCGAATTTTCGGGCCGTGAGGATCAGCTTGTAAACGACGTCTTATTTCAGTCAATCATTTACAGGCACTGCCCGCCGATCTTAGTTAAAAAGTTTAAGGACCGCATATTAAAGAGGCTACCTATAGCGCATCAGATAGCGATTGTTTCCGCTTATATTGCCAGCAATATTGTGTATCGTGAGGGTCTAGGCTGGTTGCATCGCATTCCTCGTGGCCAGAGGTTTATAGCTGCCAGGACCTATATGGAAAAAGACAGCCAGGCTGAGCAGCTGATCAATGCTGTTAAAAAATCGAGTATTAAAAATAAAAAACAAATTGAAGAGATTCTTCGAAGAAGCGCTGCAAGAGACCTAACTATGTTAGAAATAGAAGGGTCTGATTGAATTGTGCGAAATTTCGTATTATATTTCTGATAGAGCATTAAAAAAGAATAAATGTCCGTGGTGATTTTCCTTGGCACTTGCTAGAACGTAGAAAGCAAGCAGGGAGGAATTTCTATATGGTAAAAAAGAAGGTCAAATCGCCAATAAAAGCCCCATCAGCTAAGGTTGACGACAAACCAGCTCCTCGCCGGATGCTTAAGCTTGTAAAGGCTGAGCTCACCGAAGAGATTCGGGCTGTTGAAGCAGACCTTAAAGGCGAGATTAGAGGCGTCGAGTCTGTTTTGAGAGCAGAGATCAAGAGTGTAGAATCAGGTTTGAGGGCGGAGATTAAGAGCGTAGAGTCGGGCTTGAGGACTGAGATTAGGAGCGTAGAATCGGGTTTGAGAACTGAGATTAAGAGCGTAGAGTCAGGGCTTAAAAAGGAAATTTCTGAGCTACGAGTGATGATCCACCGGACCAATAAGATGGTTCACAAAACAAACGCCTTGGTTGAGGAGCAAAACTCTAACAATAGAATTGTGTTAGATGGTTTGCAGGCTCTTTGGGAGCGTCAGGAGCGGTTTGAAGGTGCATGATTTAGTCATTAAACTTACTGTGAATGGCTACCGCTACCGACTCTTTGACTCCTTTAATACGCTTTAGCTCGTCCAAAGAGGCTTTCTTAATACCTTCCAACCCTTTAAAGTGTTCTAAAAGCCTCTGTCTGATAGTGGTGCCGACACCAGGGATTTCGTCTAAGGCCGAGTTCTTAAATTTATTAGATCGTTTTTTTCTGTGATGAGTAATCGCAAAACGATGAGCTTCGTCACGAATGTGTGTAAGGATTCGATAAACTGCGCTACCAGGTTTTAGCGGGATCGCATTTTCTTCGTTGTCAACAAATATCCGTTCGTAGCTGCGTCTCACTCTACCACTCTTGTCGTCTTGATTTTTGTCCACTCGAGCCTTTGCTAGCGAGATAACCTTGAGGCTAGCGTTTGGGTGATCACGGGTCGCTTTGATGGCGGCAGATAGCTGACCTTTGCCACCGTCGATTACTAATAAGCCCGGTAGGTTCCCCTCTTCAAGACCACGCTTAAGTCTTCGACTTACAACCTCTGTGATACTGGCAAAATCATTTTGTTTGCCAGGGGGCAAATCTTTTATGGCATAGTGTCGGTATAGATGCTTAGCCGGCTTGCCGTCAATAAAGCAAACTAATGAAGCGACATTGGCAGTTCCTTGAAAGTTGGATATGTCGATACACTCAATTCTATTTGGTGGGTCAGTCATTGCTAGCATCTCTTGAAGTAGCTCGAGCTCAACCTTAGTACTTTTTCGTTGTCTGCTAGCCTCCTCGAAATGATAGCGAGCATTTTTTTGTGCCATATCGAGAAGGTCCTTACGCGAACCTCTTTGCGGGGTTTTGACTTCGACGCGATATGATGGCTTTTCCAAGCTTTGGGGGCCAAGCAGAGGAAGCAACTCCTCCATTGAATCAAATTTAGTTGATACGATTAGCTCTTTTGGTAGGAACTGGTTGTCGTAGTATTGAATTAGGAAGGACCTCAAGGTTTCCCCCTCTCCTTGGATCGGCGAAGGAACTAAGAAGTTTTCACCGCCAATGATCCTACCCTCACGAACTAGAAGAATGTGAAATGCCGTTTGATTGTCTCGTTTATGAATCCCAATCACATCGGCATCCACTGTCCCCTTTACCACTACTGATTGGCGCTTGGCCACTTCATCTAAAGCTAATAGCTGATCACGATACTTCGCGGCAAGTTCATAGTCCTGTTTCTCGGATGCACCCATCATTTTTTGCTTTATTTGTGTTTTGAGTTCCTTATTCTTTCCGGTAAGAAACGAAATTGCGTCGCGAATCATACTTATATAGTCGTCTCGCTCTACGGGCAACACGCATGGACCTAAGCACATGCTCATGTGGTAGTAGTTACACGGGCGCTTGGCATTCTTGAATTCATGCCGAGAACACCGAATTAGTGGGAATATCCTTCCTAGTAGTTTTAGTGAGGTGTTGAGGTAACCGGCGTGACTGAATGGTCCTAAATAAAACGCTTCGTCTTTCTTTCGCTGCCTAACCTTTTCAATACGAGGCCAATCGTCTTTAAATTGTATGCGGATGTAAGGGTATTCTTTGCCATCTTTTAAAAAGACATTATAGCGGGGATTGTGGTGTCGGATTAAGGTGCGCTCGAGCAGTAGCGCTTCTTCTTCAGTTTTGGTGTAGATGACATCGACGTCATTTATTTCTCTGACTAATGTTTGGGTTTTGATGTCCTTAGAACTTATGCCAGAAAAGTACGATCTCACTCTTTTACGAATTGCTTTTGCTTTACCGACATAAATAATCTCCCCTTTTATATTTTTCATCATGTAGATGCCAGGCTCTTCAGGGAGGTGTTTCAATTTTTCTTTTAGGTGCTCTATGACTATCATGATAATTTATCTGCATAGTTTAGGATGATTTCTTTCAGGTGGTTAACCTCGTCACGAAGGTTTGCCGCATCTTCAAACTCTAGCTGCGAAGCCTTTTTCTCCATTTGCTTAGACTTTCGTTTAATTACTCTTTCTATGTCACTGATCGATTTAATTTTATAGCGCTTAAGCGTGTCAGCGACACTTTCAGTGACTTTACTTGCCTCAGCATCCTCAGGGTTTAATAGACCGTAAAGCTCGCGTATATCAGTAGCTATCTTTTTTGTAACCGTGGTTGGTGTGATTCCGTGCTCGAGATTATATGCATTTTGAATCTGCCGGCGTCTTTTGGTCTCCTTAATACATGAGTCCATAGACTCGGTGATGCTGTCTCCATAAAAGATCACACGGCTTTCAGAGTTTCTCGCCGCTCGACCAACAACCTGGATAAGAGCAGGACGTGACCGCAGAAACCCTTCTTTATCGGCATCCATGACTGCAACCAACCCTACTTCTGGTAGGTCAAGTCCCTCTCTAAGTAGGTTTATTCCGATCAAGACATCGATAGTTCCAAGGCGAAGGTCCCGAAGGATTTCTATCCGTTCGAGGCTTTCGACATCAGCATGAAGGTAATTAATCTTGACACCCATTTGCTCGTAGTAGCTTGTAAGGTCTTCAGCCATTTTCTTTGTTAATGTAGTGACGAGCACTCTCATGCCCCTTTTGACGGTCTTTATAATTTCGCTGAATAAATCATCGACTTGGCTTTTGGTTGGCCGTATTTCTATCTCTGGGTCTAATAACCCGGTAGGTCTTATGATTTGCTCGGTGGGTTTAAGTGGTGATACCTCAAGCTCGTAGTCGGCAGGGGTGGCTGATACATAAAGGATTTGGTCGTTTCGTTCCAAGAACTCATCAAAGTTAAGCGGACGGTTGTCGAGCGCTGAAGGCAATCGAAACCCATAGTCAACTAAATTCTGTTTCCGTGCTCGGTCTCCACGATACATGCCTCGAATCTGCGGGGCCGTTAAGTGGCTCTCATCTAGTATGGTTAAGAAGTCTTTAGGGAAGTAGTCTAATAAGGTCGGCGGTGGATGTCCAGCTGGTAAACCTGTTAAATACCTTGAGTAGTTTTCAATGCCTGTGCAGAAACCGAGCTGTTCAAACATTTCGACATCGTGCATAACCCGCTGTTCTAATCTTTGGTATTCAACCAACTTACCTAGAGCTTTCAACTCCCTTAAGCGTGTTCCAAGGTCTTCTAATATCTCACGAACAATATTCTTAATGTCGTTGCGGTCGCTGACGTAATGGCTGTTAGGGTAGAACGCTAATTCATCGACCTCGCGCATGGTCTTGCCAGTTAAGGCGTCGGTGATAAATATATTTTCTATTTCATCGCCAAATAACTCCACACGTACGGCTTCATTCTTTTGGTGTGACGGCAGGATATCGATAATATCGCCACGGACCCGAAAGCTACCCCTTTGCAGCTGGGTGTCGTTTCTAGAGTATTGGATATCAACTAATTTTCTTAGAAGTTTTTGCCGGGTGGTTTGCATTCCCTTTTCGATTGCGAAGACTAGTTTGGCATAACTTTGTGGTGAACCTAGGCCGTAGATGCAGCTTACACTTGCGACA
>JANQHA010000062.1 GCA_028282865.1 Oligoflexales bacterium | reverse complement strand
GCTGGCTTAAATGGCTAAAAAAGTAGCAATAACAGGTGCTGGAGTCATCTCCTCTTTAGGAAATTCTCCCGAAGAACTTTTTACTGCCCTTCGAGAAGGACTCACTGGTACCCGCAGAATGTCCGAATGGGAGCACTTAGATGGCCTGAACACTCTGTTGGGAGCTCCAGCCAAAGAGTTCAACTCCAAAGCGATAGCGCGGTCCTCCAGGCGGACTATGTCTCGTATGTCTGAAATGGCCACCCTCGCCACGAAGCAGGCATTAGAGACGGCTCAGCTAACTGAAATCAGTGGACCTCGGACTCTGATATGTATTGGCTCTACCACCGGCAGCCCCGATACGTTTGAACAATACTTCACCAAGTATGCAGAGAGAAATGGACCTGCCGGACAGTTATCCACCTCGTTCTTTAAAATGATGAATCACTCGGTATCATCTAACGTCGCGACTGCCCTAGACTACCTTGGACCACAACTTTCTGTTTCTTCAGCCTGCGCCACTTCAACGCAAGCTGTAATCGCAGCGTGGCAGCTTATCAACGCCGGGCTATATGATATTGTTATTGCCGGTGGTGCCGATGAATTACATCACACAAGCGCCGCCATTTTTGACAATGTTCATGCCGCATCGACCTTATTCAATGATCAACCTGACCTTGCCCCAAGACCGTTTGACAAGGACCGTGACGGCTTAGTGGTGTCAGAAGGTGCTGGCATTCTAATTTTAGAATCTCTGGAGTATGCACGTGATCGAGGCGTGTCGCCACTTGGCTACGTATGCGGTGGATCCTACCTTTGCGATGGCTCCCACATGAGCCAACCTCAGGTAGCCGGCATGGCCACCACTATGAATGGGGCGCTAGAAGCTTCCGGGCTAAAAGCTAGCGATATCGACTACGTGAACGCGCATGGCACCGGAACCAAGCTTGGCGACTATCGAGAAGCGGAAGCGACTAAGTCAGTCTTTGGCGCTAATGTGCCAGTAAGTAGTATCAAAGGCCACTTAGGGCACTCATTAGCCGCATGTGGAGGAGTCGAGATCATCAGCTGCTTAAATATGATGCAAAATAACTGCATTATCCCTACTCGAAATCTTGAGACGACGGATCCAGAAATTAATGATATAAATCTTGTCAGCAAACCCACAGATGCAAAACTAAATACCATCATGAGCAACAGCTTTGCTTTCGGAGGTATGAACGCGTCGGTGGTGCTGACAGATCTTGGGTAACGGGGAGTTGTATAGTGCTAAAAGTCGATATTGAAGAGAGGGTCAAATTTATTTTGAGCTCGGACTTTGAAATACCTACTGAAGACTTGACCCCGGCATCAAGACTTCATGAGGATCTAGGTCTAGATAGCTTAGATGCAATTGATATGTTGGTGTATTTAGAAGAAGACTTAAAGATTAAGGTTGATAGTAAGAAGTTTATAACGGTTAGGACGTTAGGGGATGTCTATCAAGTAGTTGAAGCCGTCATTGCCGAAGCCGGTGCTAGCTCTCCTGCAGATGACCTGCTAAAAAGTAAGGACTCTCAACATAGCTTAACTTCTTAGCTGCATTTTTAATTGAGCAAAGGTTTGCCCAGATTCGTTATTGGAAGCCCATACTACCTGACAATCAATACCAAAATTGGTGTTGTCTTGTAGGTCATAGTTGATGAGCACACAGGTACTTGGTGGCACAGCGCCAGTAAATTTACAATTGATCAGCTTACTAACTGCTAAGTTCTTGCTTAATACCTGCTCTAAGAACGAAACAGAGGCATCGATGATAGCCACTGCAGGCATAATAGGATTGCTAGGAAAATGGCCCTCAAAATAAGGCAAAGACTCTGGAACCCTCCAAGACAACGAAAAATTAGCCGACAAATCGTCGTGGTAAACAATATCTTGGTCGCAGATACCGAGCGATTTAAAGTCAAAAACTCTTTGTGCGTCTATCGTCATTTTATAAAACTAACCGAGTTGATAACAAAAGGGCAAGTATAATGACGTACTTGGTATCCTACGGATGCTCGACAGCAGCAGGTGACGGAGTCGAAGCTCTGTGGAAAGCCCTAAACTCGCCAAACAACCTGCAAACAATTGTCGACACTAAAAAGTGGCAGCAACCCCCGGCATTCCCATGGAAGGAGTTTCAATGGCAGGATCGACCACCGTTGGGAAGTGTCAAAGACTTCCTCGTAGCTAAGCTCCTACTATCGTGGAGTGAATGTTGCGAAAAACTTCCTCAAGAATTAAAGGATTCTTGCAGATCCAACCTCGGTGTGATTTTCGCCTCGACTAAGGGTTGTATCGAAGACTATATCTGGGACCAGAGCAGTAGCTTTCCTAAAAATTCAGATTCCATTTATCCGGTTCTTGAATCTTTTTTAAGCAAAACTGGGCTAAGCCCCTCAAAAAGCACCTGTGTCAGTAACGCCTGCAGTTCGTCTCACTCGGCCATCTATCTAGCAGATCACTGGCTTCAGAAGGGCGCGGTCGAAAGTGTTTTAATTATAAGCGCTGACTTCATCGGACCATTTATCGCACAAGGTTTTAACTCACTGAAAGCTGTCAGCCCCGATCAACCTAAACCGTTTTCTGAGACGAGAAATGGCCTACAACTTGGTGACGGAGGAGCGGCAATCCTATTATCAGCAACTCAAAACCCCCTCAAGCTAAAGCTACTTGGAACGTCTTTGGTAGCGGTGGGAGGTAGCATCACAAGGCCAAACAGCTCGGCATGTGTAGAAAGTTGTAATAAAGCACTAAACACCACCTCCGTCACCAAACGTCCCGACTTGATTATCGCACACGGTACAGCAACGCCGACTAACGACTCGGCAGAGGACCAGGCATTTAAAGAGCTGTTTAGTTCTGAAGCACCACCGGTCACTGCGTCTAAATGGTGCCTAGGCCATACGATGGCCAGCAGCGGATCAGTTGACTTAATTGTAGCTGCCGAATCCATTCAAAGAAAAACAACCTTTTCGATAAACCAGAGCTGTTCGAACGATCCTTCGTTTTTGGAAAGCTACCTACGACCCGATTCTAAACGACCTCCGTCACTAGAAAAATCTATTAACAAAGTACTAGTTAACTCGATGGGGTTTGGCGGCGTTCATTCGGCAGCGGTGGTAGAACAGAGCGATGACAAACCAACTGCAACAAATAACAACACAGCAACAAGATTGTTCGGTGAATTGTATATCCACCAACCAAACTTTTCCCTGCAGTCTCAGCCAGACTGGAGTTCCAAAATTCAAAGATGGTACCAGCTAGATAACCCTGCAAGATCCCTTTTAGAGTCCTACTTCTACTGGGCAAAGGACTTTCCACATTATGCGGACCTAATTGATAAGAGTAAGTGCATAGTACTAGCAAGCTCTGGCGCATCAAATGAAACCGATCTAAATTTTGCTCGCGAAGGAGCCTCAAGTCCATCTCTGTTTTCCCACACCTTGCCTAATATTCGTGCATCGGTTTTGCTAGAAGCAACCGGGTGGTCAGGCCCCTTACTCTGTTTACAATTTGGGCAGAGGACCTTAGCTAACGGCTTGTTAGAGGCTTGCGGCTTAGCTAGTTCTAACGAGCTATCTCCTACCACCTTAATCGGAATTATGCCCGAAGCGAATAATGGCTTTTTAAAAACAGAGAGTTACACCGTTATCCAACTCACAATAGCTAAGGAAAAAACTCTCCTCCGTCACCATCAATCCTCCACCTCCGTCACCGTATTTAACTCGACAAAGATTCCAAATAGAACAAATGAGATAGATGATGATATGTTATGCGAATGGATTATGCAGCCAGCTAGCAAAGCCGACGACCCGCTCTACCTAGGTGGCGAACTTTGGATTGAACGAGAGATTGAATAGCGGATGAGATACGAAATATCCAACGAGCCAGCAGCTTTAAAAACCGTTACAAAGTTCGTGCTACAAAGATCCAGTTTTACTGAAATTGGATTTTCTGAGGCTTGCCTCGAACGTGTTTCCGCAGCTCACAATCACCTTTTAGCAACCCTCGAAACAAGGATACCCATTTACGGTGTCAATACGGGGTATGGCGCTAGCTGCCACCGAACCATAGAAAACAATCAGAGCGAACAACTGCAAAAAAACTTGATCGCATACTTACAATGCGGATCCGGACGATATCTAAGCCAAGAAGAGTCGCGAGCTATGTGCATCATAAGGCTCCACTCATTGACTAAAGGTTTCTCAGGGGTAAGTGAAGGCCTGATAAAACACTTACAGAACCTGTTAGAACACGACATTCTCCCAGTCGTTCCAGTGGAAGGCTCTTTGGGAGCCAGCGGTGACCTGATTCCGTTGTCTTACCTTGGCGCACTCACCCAAGGTAATGGCTCAGCCTTAACCTCAGAAGGGGTCGTTGATGCGGCATCAGCCCTTGCAGCAAAAAAAATTTCTCCTTACCGGCTCAAGGCCAAAGAGGGTCTTGCTTTGGTAAACGGAACCTCGGCAATGGCCGGAGTTTCACTCGTCAACCTAGCTTCAATAAAATGGCTCACCGAGTTACAGGTTTTGGCGACCTCATGGCTATGCTTAGCGCTTGATGGCAAGGTCGAAG
>JANQHA010000683.1 GCA_028282865.1 Oligoflexales bacterium | reverse complement strand
CTTATGCAAAAGCAAACTCGGAATCCCTCGGTATCTTTGCGTTGCGTATTGTTCGCTTTGCTTTCACTATAATTTACCCTCTTGCTTGGGCTCTGTCTGAGTTTGCAGCATTGGTTATCGGCTGGTTTGGTAGCAGTGATTCCTCTCTTAGGCCTACTATCACAGAGGAAGAGCTTGAGTTTTTGATTAATGAAGGAAAGTCTGAAGGTGTGATCAAGGGCTTTAAAAAAGATATGATAAGCGGGGTTTTTGATTTCGATGAAACTAAGGTTCGGGAAATTATGACTCCCCGCACTGATATTGATGCCATCGATAAGAATTCAGACTACGACGAAGTTGCTAAACAAACGATTCGCACCGGTCATTCACGGATTCCGGTTTATGAAGAGAATATGGATAATGTCGTTGGTATTGTGTTTGCGAAAGATCTCCTTCGTTTGGCAATTGCCCGCGATGGTTCTAAGCCTAAAATCACCGATATCATGCGCGAAGCTTATTTTGTCCCAGAAACCAAAGCTATCATCGATGTGTTTAAGGATCTTAAGAGAACCAAAAACCATATGACCATAGTGATCGATGAGCATGGTGGTACTGCTGGCCTAGTAACTATGGAAGACATCCTTGAAGAAATAGTCGGAGAAATCCAGGACGAATTTGATGTCGAAGAAGCTAAGATACTTAAAATTGATAAGAATACTTACGACGTCGCAGGCTCAGTCAATATCGATGAGTTCTCTAACTATTTTGAGCTTGATGAGAAGATCTTTGAGGAGCCCGAATTAGAAGTCGATACTGTCGGCGGCTTACTGACTCACATGCTCGGCGATTTTCCAGAAGTTGGGCAGAAATCTACCCTTGGAAATCTGATTTTAGAGGTTTCAGAAGTCGGGCGAAAGCGTATCGAAAGGCTTAGAGTGACTAAGAGTTCTGAGGCAGTTTTGGTTTAGGGTAGGTCGGATAAGTTAGTGGCTGAGGTAAAGGCTGTGTGTGTGAGGTATATACTTCTTTTAGTTTTAATTTCTCTGGCCAGTTTTTCAAAATCTTGTAAGTTAAGGCAGGTTGAAACAAGTAAGCCTTCTGCTGTTGTCGAATCAAATACATTTTTTAGTACCTATGCTAGCTCAAACCCTTTTGTTACTTTCAGTCGAGCCCAGCCTTTTTCACCCAAATTATCTGACCTTGTTCAGGTTGATTGGTCAATAGAATCTCTTAAAAGAAATGCACTTAACAAAGCCGCTGATGATATAAGTCCGTCAATAAAGTGGGAGTTTGGAAACTGTTATGTGCGTAACTTTTTTAGCGGTTCTTTTAAAAACGGTAAATATCTTCTTCGGAAGAGAAATTCATACATGCTGGATAAAATTCATAGTTTAGTTCAAGACAAAAAGAGCAATGAATTAAAAATTTTCTTTGTTGGAGGAAGGCATGCGATGGACTTTTATCTTAAGATTCCAAAGACTTTAGCTACATATGTTAGCCCCCACTTCAACAAAAATACCTTGGTTTTTGGTTCAAAGTATAAAGAGCTAATAAAGGCTGTCGGTTTAAATATTAATATTAAAGAGTCATTATTGTTTGACAATGATGAGCTTATTTTTAATACGATATTCTCGGTGATCGCTGAACACAGGTTGTTGGGCTCTATTCCTAATACCACGAGTAATCTTTCTGGAAAAAAAATAGAGAAAGTATTGAGTGGCCAACAACCGCTAAAAGATAGTCATCTCAATTTATTATTTTTTATGGACTTTCATGGAGCAAACAGCCTGGGTCCTGCTTATGATTTCCCTCCTAGCAGTTTTTGGAAGAAAAAAGGTATCAATAAAATCAAAGTATATTTGGAAGGGGTAAAAAGTAGAGATAAACCCTATAGTTTCAGAGAAGCTTTGTTTCTATCTCCGAGCTATAGACTGACCCCAGAAATCAATGAAACACTAATTACTTTAGATCATCTGGTCAGGAAATCTAAAGAGGGTGATATGGACTCAAAAGAGCTTCTTCAATCCTTTATTGATGAGGAGGATACGCCACTAAAAAAGGCTATTCCCTACCTTGGAAATGACCAGGCCTACTATTTTCCGATGTCTCAGGTTCTGGTAAGAGAAATTGCTCAGATGAGGGAAAAAATGGTTATAGAGTTCTATGGCTTGGAAAAAAGCTAAATGAAGCTTTAAGCCCTTAAGTTAGTTGTAGAAGTTTAGACCTAATCTGACACATCAATAAAAAATTGGTAGATTTTTCGTTCAAGGCTTCTAGTTAAGCCAGTCATATCCTGGTGTATCATCAGGATATGGCTGGTTACAAAAGGGTGAGCTAGATCTTTGCCTCGGCCTCCGCAGGACCGTCGACTTCTGGCTTGATGGGATCTACGATTAGGGGCTTTCGCTCTTCTGCTGCAGTGACCACAAACTTCTCTCCTTTGTGGTTAAACCAGTTATAAAAGCCGAGGACCTCATGACCAATGGGTGTAAGGCTAGAGGTTTTAATGTTCATGCGGGCGGTGATTTCACGTCTTTCATAAGCAATTTCCGTAATAGTTGCGTCATGGAAATCAAAATGCTTCTGCCCCATGGGAAAGTGGGTCTTAAATATCGCTTCTTTGAAGCTAAAAATGAGTGCTAGTACCTCTATCCTTTTCATTCTTGCAAGGGCTTCGACACGATCGATGATCATGCTTTCATCTGAGTTGCATATTTTAGATTCAATCCCAGGGTTAATTTTACTGAGTTTTTCAAGGTCAATACCTAGACCATAATGTATTTCTGTCGATGTAGAGCAGAAAGTCACTTCGCCGTCTTTATGGCTGATAGATCCGATAATCTCTTTTGGCCAAGTAGGCTCTCCACTGGTTTTTCTAAGCAGTGGATCTTTGTACTTTAGTACCCTGCGGCATAGCCAGCGAGCGCGGATAAACTCGTCTCGACGATGAGGGACTTTTATGGTTTTAGCGATATCGAGCTCCTCGGCATGGACACCGCTATCGATAAACGACTGGTGGATTTTTGCATCTGAAGGAATCCAGTAGATAGAGTGAGGTCCACATAGGATAACTTTTAATACTGGAGCGGTCGGTTTGGTAGAGATTTTCTGAACCTTGCCCTTCTTAGCTTTGGTAGCGACCTTCTTAGTGGCCTTTGCTTTGGTTGGCCCCGCTTTTTTCTTGCTGGCTTTTACTTTGGGCTTGGCTTTGCTTTTAGGCT
>JANQHA010000660.1 GCA_028282865.1 Oligoflexales bacterium | reverse complement strand
CGGGTAACTCTTGAACCACTTTTTCTAGCTCGCTAAACTTGGCACTGGTTTGATCAAGGCTGCTAGTTACCGGCATGTCGGCCTGAATAAAAAACGACTCAACTCCCTCTGGTGGGAACAGCACCCATGGCATTGCATAGTAAGAAAAGCTTAAGGTGAGAATAAAGACACCCGATACGGTGCCAAAAAACAAGCCTCTTCGTCGTAAAATTTTAACTAGCCAAGTTTCATAGAGTGACGAGAGCGTCCCGCCCCATTCGGCACGTGATTCGACAAACGACGTTAGCCGCTTAGAGGAGGCTTTATGGGCGTTCTTCTCGAGGCGCTTTTTTCTGCGCTCGTGCCATCTGATTGCATCAAGAGCATGTGAGGGGAGGACCATCATAGCTTCTAACAAGCTGGTCGTCAGAGCAATGATCACCACGATGGGCATGTGCCTGATAAATTTTCCAAATATTCCAGAAACCATCATCAAGGGTGAAAAAGCGGCTATAGACGTAAGGATGGTTGCAGTTACGGGCCAAAAAACTTCAGAGGCACCATTGATTGCAGCATCGATTGGAGATGAGCCCTTTTCATAGTGCTGCCAAATATTTTCTGCAACGATGATAGCATCGTCGACCAACATCCCAAGGACTATAACCAGCGCAAACATAGTAATAAGATTGATCGTCATGCCTTCAAGCCCCATGACTGCAATGGAACCTAGGAATGCCACAGGCATTCCAATAGCAGTTACCAGAGCAATTCCGGGTGATAAAAATAGGAGTAGGGAACCTAATACAAGCAGAATTCCAAAAACCCCGTTGTTCATTAGAACTCCGAGTCGGTTTCTAACAAAAACACTAAAATCATTTACAAACGAAGCATTTATGGTATCGCCTAACCCTTTGTTTTGTAGGTATTTGTTAGTTTTTATCTTAACCTCATCGACAAGGCTAATAATGTCGCCACTGGCACTTTTTACGACTTTAAGGTTGATAGAAGGTTTGCCATCAGTTCTATAGGTTTCTTTTTCGTCTGCAAAGGTTGACTTCACTTCCCCAATATTTTTGACTTTAATGGCGATGTTTGAGTCGTTGGCTCGTAGAACAATATTACCGATTTCTTCCGCAGTTTTTACCTCGCCAATGGTACGAATGAGAAGTTCTCCGTTAGCCGTTTTAACAGCTCCTCCAGGGAGATTAACATTACGTGCGGCCAATGCACCTACTACATCTATCAATGAGAGGTTGTAACGAGACAACTTTTCTGGGGAAGCTTCGATCCAAAACTCTTTGTCTAAGAATCCCTTTTGCTCGACAGTCGATACATCTCGAATGTCTTCAATTCGGTCAGTAAGCTCATCTGCGATAGTCCTTAGTTGCTCATAAGGAACATCGCCGGTGAGAGCGACTTCTAGAACCGGAAGGTTTTGACTATTGATTTCGGTAACCACGGGTTGATCTTGGAGATCTTCGGGTAGATCGGAGACGCGGTCTACCGCCCGCCGGATATCTTCAAATGCCTTTCGTTTCTGTTGCTCGGTGAGGTCAGGATCAATTTTTATCACAATGACACTAGTGCCTTCGACACTGATACTAGTGGCCTCAATAATTTCTGCAATTGACTTCAGCTCGCGTTCAATTGGCGTTGTTATGTAGAGTTCGACTTCTTTAGGGCTAGCCCCTTGGTATCTGGTGCTGACCGATGCTATGTCAAAGTCTACCGCGGGAAAAGCCTCTCGTTGCAGAGTGGTGATAAAGTATATGCCAATGCCAAGCAGCATCACCGTTAGAAGGTTCATTAGCAGCGAATTTTTTATTGCAAACCGAACCAATGGCATTTGGGCTACTCCGTAGGATATGCGTGAAGTAAGTATTTTATTTGGGACTCAGTGTCTCGCATCCGTTTTTGCGCCAGATACTGCTCGTTCTTGGCTGCAAGGACTTCCATTTCGTAGCGAATAACTGAGACCTGATCACTGCGAGCCTGATTTACTTTGGCTTGCTCACGGCGTTGCTTTTGCTGGAAGGTCCTAATCTTTTTCCGGGCTTGATTAAGTCTACGTTTTGACCCGTCCAATTCTGTAAAAGCAATCCTTAGGTCTCGTTTGAATTCATTTAAGATAGCTTTTCGGTCACTTGCTACTCCCGCTGCCTCCTCAACTGCCGCTATGACTCCACTGGCGGATTTGGTGTTTCCTAAAGAAATTTCTAATTGAACACCGAAAGAAACAAGTGGATTTCGAGATTTTTTCGCCTCGTTATAAGCGTCGGATGCTTCGGTCGCTATTCCATTTTGTTTGTAGAGACCAAAGACTGACAGTGAAGGCTTGCCTTCTTCGCTGGCCAAGTCTCGTTTGTGAATAATAGACTGTTTTTGCTCTTCGTTCATCGCTAAGTCGAAGCGTTGCGTTAATCCTAGTTCGTAGCTACTCTCAGAGTCAGCTGCCGGAAGTTTATGAAATGTTTTGGATAGCGATGTCTGCAAATCATCGATATTTAGCTTAGTGGCTCCAGTTGGATCGATGTTGCTCTCAAGCCTTCTAAGGAGGTTCTCCTTCATAATACCTAGCTCGATAAAGGAGTCCTCCTGGGCGACGACTTGTGATGCGGCCGCTGCTTCATCGACTCCATCTGCACGGCCGATGCTAACCCTTTTACTCATCTGACTGGCGAAATCTTTTGAACGTCTCACCAGTTTTTTTGCTATTGAAATCTGTTGCTTAATCAAGACTAAGTTCCAGTACAAACTCTCAGTTTCAGCCTGGAGTCTCTGAGCTAATATTTTATTTTGAAGTTTTTGAATTTTAGCTGACACGAGGGCAGTTTGTTCTTGTAATCGTACTTCTTTCGCCCAAAAATTACGCCAGAGTTCCTGGCTCAAGTTTATTTCATAGGCGGTACTGTGTGCGGGGTTGAAGTTTGTAGCAGTTTGGGCTGAGCTTACGCCAGTACTAGTAGTTGAGTCGAATAAGGTTTCGTTACGGTATTGAGATCCGGTGATTTGGAGGCTAGTTCCGCTGCCAAAGAACCTTCGGATGCCAAACTCATAGCCCCTTTGGGTTCTTCGATCACCTGAAAAAGTCGAGTTTTGCATGGTCCGGTCGTCAGCTTTTTCATATTTTGCAAAAAACGTACTGTCAAAAGCGCCATCCAGCTGCTTGGCTGCCGCCAACTTGCTCTTATACTGGTGACCGGCCTGCTCAAGCCGTGGAGCAGATGCACGGGTTTTTTTCAGCGCCTGATCTAAGGTAAGTCCATACGAATGGTGGCTGAAGGCCAAGGTTGATAGCAGTATATAGTTCACGCGACTAATCATGCTAATGGTTATACATGATTTAACCCATAGTAAATAGTGTATTTTTAGTACTTTATAATAAAACGTAGAGGCTTAAAGTGTTGAAATCCAAAGGCACATTCCAAAATCCACCATCTTGGTGCCGTTTTTCTTATCGGTAATTGTCTTGAGCATAGACGGTGCCAAGTATTTTTGGTTCTTATCTTTATTTTACAACTCTTCGGTGCTTGACAGAAATTTTTTTGCCAGTTCTTTTTTCCAGTGATGATAGCTAATCTTAATTCCATAGCGTGGGTTAAGGTTAGTATTAAGTTGAAGCCTAGCGAAATCGTAAGTATTAAGATGCATAGGCTGGAAGCTTTTGCAATGATTCCTGTACCCACT
>JANQHA010000648.1 GCA_028282865.1 Oligoflexales bacterium | reverse complement strand
AATCCGGAACCCCACGAACTTGGTGTTTTATCAATGGCACGCTCTCAGGACCCTAACTCCGCGGGATCACAGTTTTTTATATGCCTAGGACGAGTCCCTCATTTGGATAACCAGTACACAGTATTTGGAAAGGCGGAAGACGATAGCCTTGAAACTGTGAAGGCAATAGGTTTAGCGGAGACCGATCAACAAGATCGACCGACAACTCCAATAACCATCAATACGGCCACCGTAGTGGAGAATCCTGCCTAGTAGCAAAGCCTCTGGTCACACTTAGTTTTGTTATAATTTAGGTATAAATATAACAATGACGGTGTGACCAAAACTTGATCAAAGCATCACTTAAAACGAAGTTTCTTTTGCTTATGTCATCTCTGCTTTTCTTCGCAGTTTTGACCTATCTGGTTCTTGCGATAAATCTGTTTAAAGAAGACAAAACTGCTTACGTGTACGAGGGCAATGCTACTCTGGTTAGTACCATGTCCGCAGAAGTTGAAACCAATTTCAAAAGTCTGGTCAAGGCCACAAAATTAATGGCCCTTTCCATCAATCAGAATTTCAACTCGCTACGAAAAAGAAAAGGGGCTCTAAAGAAAATCTTCAAAGAAGAAGAAGACATAGTTTATTTCTCGCTGTCTCCATTTTCTAAAAATTCAAAGCCATTCGAGAGCATTTCTCGAAGTGATTTTCTAAAGCCTTATAATCTGTCAAACAATTACTTTGACCGAGTTATAAAAAGATTTCCAATTCCATTTACCCAGCTGACTAAAAACCCGCTCACTATCCGAAACGCATCCTTGCCAAAGGGGGTCCCACTCCTATCAATGAGCCTGCCTTATAGCTCCAAAAGAAACGGGATTTATGATCAGATAATTTTCACCTTACTTAGGCAAGACAAAAGAATTAAGCTCTTCTCCAGGTCAGAGAGTTTTACAACATCTCTGGTAAACAAATATGGTGAAATACTCGCTCATCCGGATTCTGCTCAGGTCTTACAGCGCAAAAGCATGGCAAATAATCCTATGTTTGACAAAATCGTCAAGAGCCCGACAGCAACCGCTGTCAATACTATCAGAACCCGCTCGGGTGACATCATTTTTGGCTACTCGCGTATAGCCACTGGGGATCTTCTAGTTCTGTCTCAAATCCCTAAAAAGCGGGCTTTTCTGGCGTCTCAGAAATTAGTCGAAAAATCAGTAATGTTTGCAATCCTGATACTCTCGGTATCGTTTATCGTCAGTTTGATATTCTCCAAGCGAATAACAGCATCGATAAGTAGTCTTTACCGTGCAACTCAAGAAATTATGCGTGGGAATTTTGCTATCAACGTTGCTATCAAGTCTAATGACGAAGTCGGGGCTTTAGGGGCATCGTTCAACAGAATGACCGGAGAGATTTCTAGGTTAATGGCCGAAACAGCTGATAAAGCCCGTATGGAGAAAGAGTTAGAGACAGCACATATTGTTCAAGACAATTTTTTCCCGATTGATCAACTAGAGTTACAGGACTACGAGCTGGCTGCATTCTTCCGTCCAGCGTCAGAGTGCGGCGGAGACTGGTGGGGTCAGTTTAAACTCGAAGACAAACTTGTACTACTTATCGGCGACGCTACTGGTCACGGAGTCCCTTCTGCTTTAATCACCGCAGCGGCTCAAAGCTGCTGTACTACCTTGGAGAGTTTAGGTGAGGATTTTCCAGAGATAGAGTTAACATCGAGTCTGATATTAGAAAAATTAAATACAGCGATTTACCGAGCTAGTAAAGGCACAGTAAAAATGACGTTCTTTGCTGCGATTTTAGATTTAAAGTCAGGAGACATAAGCTATGCAAATGCTTCCCATGACATGCCTATGATCTGCCACGTAAACCCTGAAGACCCAACCGCCGATCGTAGCAAAAAAGATATCGAGATATGCAAAGGTAGGACCGGCTTAATACTCGGGCAAGAACTAGGTAGTAAGTATATTGAGCATAAAACTAAGCTACTTCCTGGCGAGGTGCTTGCCCTCTTCACCGATGGAATCCTCGAATGTAAGAACGAACAAGATCAAATGTTTGGTAAGGGAAGGTTCCTTCGTAACTACTTTAAGATTGCAGGTAAAACGGCCATTGAGATCCGAGATCATTTAATTGACACTGCTATGACCTTCTTTGGCCAAAGAGAAAGAGACGATGATCTAACTTTAGTAATAATAAAAAGAAAATTAAAGGCCCAGGAGCAGTCAAGCTCCCAAGCCTCTTAGCACATCGTCATCCTAAAGGATTCCCAGCGCAGTTAACTCAGCTGGGAATAACACAAACCACTCGCAGTGAAGCTCCAAATACAAGTGGTAGCTAAAGTTGACTAGAAACAAAGTCCCAATTAACTAAATTCCAAAAAGCATCAATGTACTTCGGCCGAGCATTTCGATAATCAACGTAATAAGCATGTTCCCATACATCGCAGGTCATTAGCGGCTTGATACCTGCAGTAGTAAGTGGACAACCTGCATCCTTAGTCTGCATGATTTCGAGCTTTCCGGCTGCGTTCTTCACCAACCAGCACCAACCAGAACCAAATAAGGTGGCAGATTTCTCGGTAAATTCGGTTCTAAAAGCATCAAAACTGCCGAAACTATCATTTATCGCATCTGCGATCGGGCCACTCGGGTTGCCCCCCGCATTTGGGGCCAAGCAGTTCCAGTAAAAAGTGTGGTTCCAAATCTGGGCAGCGTTATTAAACATCCCACCACTTGACTTCCTGACGATGTCCTCTAAGCTCCCAGATTCAAACTCAGTGCCACCGATCATGCCATTTAACTTGGTAACATAAGCATTATGGTGCTTGCCATAATGATACTCTAAGGTTTCTTTAGAAATATGAGGCTCTAGCGCAGTCATATCAAAGGGTAGTTTTGGTAACTCGATTGCCATCGCAGATCTCCTAACATTAAAATTATATAAATACCCACGGCCTAGTATAAGAGCAGTATTTATAAATTTTTACAACAAAAACATGGGAAATATTGGAGCCTAGGCCATGACTTGATACCAGGAAAAAGGTATAATTAGGTTAGATCGTCGGATGATAAGTTGACTAGATTAATTTAGATAAAATTAATCTAAACTTTTAGATATTTCCATGACTTATGTTTAACTGAGTTAAACTCTCGAAGGGGGGTGCCTTGAAAATTTTGCTTTTTACCCCACTGTTTGCTTTGATAGGAAGCTGCTCTTCGACAGGGAATAAAATTGTCGAGCCAAAAGCCAGCTATACGATCACCCCCAAGAAGGGCTCTCAAGAGTTGAGCAATATGATTGCCGAAGTCGACTCTGAGATAGAACTTCCTAAAAAGACCCCAATACCTCTTGAGGTAAATGCTCGGGTCGAGAGCTGGCTACATTACTTTACAGAAAGAGATCGCGAGCGTTTCCAGAGATTCCTCAACAGGGGAGAAATCTACCGCGAGGCAATACAAAAAATTCTCAAAGAAAATGGAGTCCCACAAGAGCTCTACTACCAGGCTCTCATCGAAAGTGGCTTTACCATTTCAGCCCGATCCCATGCAAATGCAGTAGGAGTATGGCAGTTTATAGCACCGACAGCTAAGAGGTACAGCCTTCGCGTCGACAGTTATGTTGACGAGAGAAAAGACCCTATTCGCTCGACTGTCGCTGCGGCAAGATACCTACGCGACCTCCATAATGTGTTTCAATCGTGGTACCTCGCCATGTCAGCATATAATGCCGGCGAGAGCAGAATTATGAATGCGATTATGAATGCCAATAGCCGTGACTTCTGGGAGCTGGCCGAAAAGAGAGCCTTGCCTCGCGAGACTATGAACTACGTTCCGAAGTTCATTGCAGCCTCGATTATTGCTCACCATCCAGAGAGGTTCGGCTTTAAGATCAAAGCTCCTTATGTTATTTCCGAACCGGCGGCACTCACGGTGCCGAGCAGGACCCGACTACCGGAGATCGCGGCTGTCATAGGAGTAAAGCTCAAAGACCTTAAGCTTTTGAACCCACACCTAAAAGGCAACATCATACCCGCCAAAAGGGCTCAGTATGAGCTATGGGTACCTAAAGGAAAGCTAAGATCGTCGGAAGTATTTGGCCTAAAATTAGCTAAGCTTAAAAAAGTGCCAGTGAAACGCCGGGTTGCGAGAAAAAGCTCTAAAAGGAATAGATACCACTATATAAAGCGGGGAGATACGCTAGCTTCTATATCACGGAAGCATAACTTAAAAGTTTCATACTTAAAGAAGATTAATGGCCTAAAGTCTTCAAAACTTATTGCCGGGCGCAAACTAGCTCTCGGCCCCACTACTCCAAGAAAAAGTCAACGGCTTACTAAATATAAGGTTCGGCGAGGAGATAGCCTTTATCGCATTGCAAAAAAATTCGGGGTAAGTATAAACTTGATAAAACGCGTGAATAGTATTCGACGCAACAGAATCTATATTGGACAGATCTTAAAGATAAAGACTAGAGGCTAACCTTATTAACAGTCGTTTCTTATTGCTGCTTGCCCTATCGGCCAAAGCCTTCATCCACCGTTTATATTATGACTTTATACGTGAGCTTATCGTTGTAATTTGTGGATTAGTGATATTCGCAACCTTTCTGTACGTATTCAACGACTTTCTAAATGTAGAAATAAAGACTTTGTCTACAAAAATGAGAGCTGTTTTCGCTGAGGCTGTTGCGGTCTTTACTCTCTGTATTGCCTGCTTTAGCTATGTGCGTATGTTAGGCAGTCAAAAGCAGTTGAAACACTCATATCAGTATACGGCTCATCGCATGGGTGAGACTAAAATAAATATTAAAGCGTTTGTCTCAATTCGCTCATTGATTCTATATTCTGTTTGCTTCGGCTCCGCCTGGTTTTTTATTGTGACTTATTTGGTTTCCTGGCCACTAGCCAAAGTCGTGATCGCCCAAATAATTGCGACACTTTTAATTGGACTGATTAAAGTATTTCCAACTAAAAGTAATAAAACCTCGGAGCTCACTGACAGCAAAGAAATAACTTCAAACTACCCAAGTAAAATATCTGCCTTAACCCATTGGCGAGTTAGGCAAATTTTCTTAAGAAACCACTTAACTCAGGCATCCCTCGCAATATCACTACTATTCTCGATAATGACGGCTCTTCTCGTTGTTAGATCCGCTCCAGAGATAGCATATATTTTCGCTGGTTTTATATCTGGGTACTTTGCCTCCCTAAGCTTAGCTTTTCAACTTCAAGAAGATTTGAAATATTCTTGGGCCGAAAAGTTTATGGGGGTTTCTCACGAGGAATTCATTTCGTCTTATACCCGGGTTAGTTTAATGACCGGGTCAGCAGCCGCCATTATCCCAGTAACTATGATGCTTTTGACCAGCACAACTGCCAGTGAGACAGCTTTTTTTTCTATCTCTAACAGTCTAAAGTTATTTGTAGTTATTGGCTTGCCATCATACATCACTCCGATGCTTATGTTTCAAATTGATGGCCGCAAGCCTTCAATTCAAGCTATTACTGTAGCACTTATTGGACTGTTCCTGGCAACCGCCATCTACGCTCACTGGCTAGGGATCATTGCTCTAATGATTTTCAAGTATTATGCTAATAACTCTCAGTATGGTCGCTTTTATAGGGCTTAAACATGGAAACGATTTTAGAGGTAAAGCAATTACAAAAATCCTACGGTAGCTCGTTTAAGCTTGGTCCGGTCGACTTCAAAATTGCACCAAGTGAGACGATAGGATTATTAGGAGAAAATGGTGCTGGTAAAAGTACCTTCTTTCAATTGATTACAGGAAGTTTGGATGCTGACTCGGGCGAGATCGTATTACTATCAAACCTACTTACCCCAGACACTTTCATGTTGAAACGTAGCCTAGGATACCTGCCCCAAGACCTACAGCTTCCTAAGTGGGCGACCGCTGTAGAACTTCTAAGTTACGCCGCGAAACTCTACCAAATAGAGTCACCTGATCAAAAAATACGCAATGCTATCGATCACTGGGACTGTAGTAACTTTAAGAATCGACCCTTAGCAGCATGTTCCCATGGAATGCAAAAAAGAGCGGCTTTAGCCTTAGCCACTCTGCATACACCGAAGCTTCTAATTTTAGACGAGCCTTTTTCAGGCCTTGACCTGTATCATATTAGGGCGCTTGAGCACAAAATTGAAGAGCGCAGCAAAAAAGGCCTGGCCACGATCGTATGCACTCACATTGCTCCTTACGCTGCAAAGCTTTGTAATAGAGTTAATATTCTTAAAGCCGGACAGATGAGTTCTCTTGCGAACTGGGAGGAAAAGCAATACATTGATAGGATTAGTCAAATCGAGCAGTACTTTTTCCCAAAAAATACTAGCTGATTATAAAAGGATTAATCTGTGAATCTCCTTTTGCGCTTCACCAAGCGTTT
>JANQHA010000617.1 GCA_028282865.1 Oligoflexales bacterium | reverse complement strand
GGACGTCGATAAGTGCGGGCAAATTAAAGCTGCTAAGGATGCCACATGGGTCACGGTGGGCGAGGCAGTTCACCATATCCCGGGACGATCGGATTGGACTCAGGAGGAAGAAGACACCTTTGCTGCTTTTTTTGCCTCTATTGCCCGCCGTACTTGGCTAACAAAAGGGCCTTTAAATGAGCTTCAAGATCCAAAATCCAACTGCTTCTCTGAGGCTAGGTTATCGAAAGCGTTTAAACAAGCAATGCAAAAAGGTCAGTTAAAGGCTGTAAAGGCTATACTAGCGCGTGGCTTGGATACGTTGCTTCCTATGGTGGAGGAAGACTGTACTTTTAGTAACGAAACGCCCCCTGAATATGTTTATCGGTCGGTTGCTTACCCTTATGCTACTCAAAATTTTAAAATCAAAGACGATCATCATTGGGGAAGGTTTCAGATATTTAAATTTTTCTTAAAAAGAGGTGATTTAGAAATATTAAATCCAGAGAAGACTGGTATTCAACAGTGGCCTTCATATGCATTAACCAACGCTTTTAGTGAGCAGCAGGACATTACTGAAGACGATGAAGAGTATTTACAGCGTATAGATGATGTATTTGTTACCTTCATCGAAGATATACCGCAGGCGTCCTTGTCTGACCACCTCGTAGCTTCGTATATTATGTTATATGACCGCAATGATCTTAAAAAATATCTTACCCCTCTTGTTGCTAAGCTGAAGATGAGCAGTCTTATGCAAAGGGGAAGAGCTATATCGGCATTGTCACCAGTTGATAGAGAGGCTGTCTTCAATCGTTACGGGTTTGAGATAGATGAAGAGACAGCAACTAAAAACATGAATAGCTTTATATATTCTCTATCGGGTTTATTGTACGATAGTTTGCATTATAATTTTTCAAGATCTACAAAGATGATCGATGAACGATTAATTTCGGAGTTAGAGTTTTATAATAAGAAAGGCGCTGTAATAAGTGAAAACGCTCTGAAAATGTTTTTAAATCAAGTTTTGGAACTATTCAAAAGCCGGACCAACGAAGGTGGAAAAGAAGAAGTAGGGTTAGTTCGAAATTTAAAAGTAATTTTAAAATTATTGGTTTTCGAGAGTAATGTAGATATTTCTCTACCATTAGATGATGGCTATACCTTTGCTAATTGGTTGTATTTTTATTTCAAACTTTATGAACGATCAGAATACGTACACTCAAGATTTCACGGGGAGGACGGTATTTACACCGAAGAAGCCCGCTTTAGAATGAAAGCTGCCGAAGATTTTTTTATTTTTACTCGTGATGAACTAGGAATTGTCCCTGATAATCGTTGCCTAGAGGTGAAACTATCTCCGGTTAATTCTGATTCGGTTAGAGATAATTATATTTTTTATGGATGGCATTTTGGTCCCAGATTTGAGACAAAGGGTGGTATAAATGGACTAAAACCTTTGATATGGGATCCTTATGTAGTAGCAGATCAACCAGAAAGATACAAATATCGAGATGAATTATGGAAGTACATTCTGAGTAAATTCCCTAAGCCTGTTACAGAAAAAATATGTTATTCGGAGCCAGAATAAGTTGTTTAAGTAGGCTTTTTTGGTCAAATAGACACTTTATCAAGCTGCTGATTCACTCAGCAGCCTTTCGATAAATGTATCACCACTCTTTTTTATATGTGAGCTTTCTTGATCTGCTGTTTCTAAGAGGATTTTAGCGTATCCGGGTAACCTCAACTCGTTTAATAAGAGATCAATTGCTGCAATAGAAACTGTCTTTGAGGTATTGGAGTTTTTAAGCAGTTTGCTCATTTGCCCTTTGCTAATTCCTAGTAACTTAGAAAACTCTATAGCTTTTAGGTTGCAAACTAACATAATGCCGGCTAACTCTAGCGCATCGACGAGTCTTTCACCAACTCGAATTTTTTTGTAAAAATCTTTAAGAAATATCCTGGCAGCTTGATGTTCAGCTGCTAAGGCATCGCTTGTACTGATCGCGTGTTCATGTTTCCTTGGATTAAAGCTTTTTTTAGTTACTTTTTCATCATAAACCAGTAGCTCAACATTTTTTGCAACAAAATTGCCAAACTTTGTAGGTATGTCATATCGTTTCACTTTAATTGATTTCATCTAATCTCCCTATATGCAGAGCAAACAATGATGATATCGCACCTTCTGTCCGCAGAGTCATTTACAATAACCTTGAATGATCCATCAATTGCTTCTGGTGAATCGTTTATATGGAGCCACTTTGCTCTACGAACTAATTCATCGAGTTCAGCTGGAGTAAACAATCTTTTAGGGTGGTCGGTCCACGCATGTGGCCTTACATAAATTTTACACCCTGACTTGATTCTGTTGAAAAGCTCCCTGGCTCTCTCAAGGCTCAGCTTCACTGACATCCTGTCTCCCTAATGTGTACACTAAATCTATTAAGTTTCCTATAGAAACTTTTAATTATGTAAGTATTTGTTTTTAAATAATTTTTTATAAATTTCTTATATTAAGTTTCTTTAAGAAACTTAAAGGCTTATAGAAATCAAGGTGAACTCTTTGCAGCTGAAAGCTTCGAGGTCATCGCATCGTT
>JANQHA010000557.1 GCA_028282865.1 Oligoflexales bacterium | reverse complement strand
CTTCGCGACGTTCGGTACAGCCCCGATGGCAATATGCTTTACGCTTTTTGGGTTCCAAGAGAGCGTAGCCAGTTAAAAGGTGATCCTTTAGAGGTCTTCGATATCAGTAACCCGAGCAAAGGTGTTGAGCACCTAAGCCATCTAGAGTTCCCGGGATACATTGAGCGATCTTTCCCAGTATCTTTTAACAAAAAAGATTACATTGTAGCCTTGGGTTACGTAGAACCATCTTTGAATAACGAATCTCGTAGGCGCTACGGTCAAGCACTGTTAGTTGAGATCATGAAGCGCGGTCAGCGAGTTAACGCGATTGCTGTTGAGCAATTTCAATTAGAGAGTGAAAAACTCGCTCCCCATTTTGCCGGACCTGACAAACTAACCAGCTTCAAGGTTGATGAGAACGGCCAAGGATACGTCCTTTTTGAAGCAACCGATCGTTCTCGTAACTGGTGGAGAAAAGGTGGGAAACTTCTAGGTTTTGACTTAAAAGAGGTCGAAGCTGGCGGAAGCATCTTTGAAGAAGGTGGCTTCATCCCCGCAGATTCGGGATGGCTCAAAAGAGTATTCGCAAACTCAGAAATTGATGCACTAAATACTTTTACTGACAAAGCCCTCGGCGCGTTCCAAGTAGCTGCTAGCTTCACCGACATCGGTGCGGCAGACAGAGTTTTTGAAGCTGTAAGTATTCTAGAACTATCTCGCAACATACGTGGCTATGAAGTCATTAAAAGTGGAGATAAAAGCAAAGGCGTTCAAATCATTGGTGAGTACAGTTGGTACAGGAGAGGTGCAGATACCTTAAAGACCCAGCTGCGATTAGTAAGCCCTGACAAGGCGGACTCAGAGAAGTTAGGAACAGAACAAACCCTTGAAATTGATGGTAACTACCAAGCTCACTACCCTACTGACGATGGGAAGTCCTTGTTAGTTATTACCACCATTCAAAAGAAAGTACTGCATCCTGGGAGACATTATTACCGCTTAAAAGTGGAGAAGCGAATCTTAAGCAAGGTAACGCTTAATCGAGCTAATCAACTTCAAGTAGTTAGCACGGTCGATCTAGCAGGAGATTATTGGAACACCTCTTTTGTCAAAGTAGGCGCCCAGCTTCTGATGCAAGAAGCTAACAAAATTTATGTGATTGATGCCGCTGATCAACTTTCGGTAACTGAAGTTTCCAACGAATCCTGTAACGGTTTCCTAGAAGAAAACCATCATCGTGTTTCGTTAACTACCAAAAATGGCAATCTTTTCTACCTTTATCAAAAATATGTCGAAGATAAAGAACGTAAAATAAACCATCGACAGCATTTTATTGTTCCGGTTAGGTTAGAAGAGCAGGTCGCCCACTGCAATAGTCCTATCAATGTACCAGGCCAGTTAACCTTCGCTTCTAAAGATGGCAAAAAGTTAATTTTTGATGACACAAGCTTAGAGCGCTTCTACACGACAAGCCATACTATTAAAAACTCTGCGGGTAAGGAAGAGACAGTAGTAAAAACCCAACCTGTCGTTAGACGCCACTTAACAGCAGTGCGTATTGAGGTCCTTGAAGGTCAAGGAGTCAAAGCAACTTTGACTGATCTGGAAGACTCAGAAAAGGTCTCCGCTAGTTCTCTAACCACAGTAGGTAATGAGCTTTGGTATGTAGAGGGCGAAAGCGAGCAGTACGGCTTTGGACCTCGTCCATTAAACATCATCCGTCGGGGTTTCCCTGGATTTTACAGATCTTATAGAGGACATAGCTTAGTTAGCCTGAAGCTAAACGAGCGCGGACGCTTTTTAAGAGATGCTCAAAGCTTGGACCTAGGTGAGAAAGCGAAACATGCCCGCCTGACTGCAGTTTTTGAACAAGACTCAAAAAGCTTGGTACTAGTAACAGGTGGACGGTATCTCTATGCATTCAAGGCCTCTCCAGAAGGGACCGAGAAGCTCCAACTACAGACGGTTGATTCGAACTTTGTAAAGCAAGAGGCTACTGACAAAGTACCATTATTAAATACTTGGATCTTAAATGACAACCACTTCGGTCAGAGCTCATTTGGACACCGACCACGAGGCGTTCATTTCAATAGTGAGTTATCTAGTATCGCTGTGTTGCAAGGCGACTATGGGATCGTGCAGTTCTATATTGCACAATAAATCTCAGACATTCAGCGCTTGTAGAAACAAAGAGAACCTCCAGGGGGGTTCTCTTTTTTTTATAACGAATATACTTAAACTTTTAGGTTCTAAACTTGCTGAATGAATTTAGCAGGCTAAACCTGATTCGCTAAAGGCTCTTTTTCGAGTCTAACGCTTTTACGCTAACCTTAAGTGATGAGCTTTTGCTTAAGGACTCGATAATCTCCTTACTCAAATTGATAGTTTTGCCACCGGAAAGTCTATAAAACTTCTGCTTTCCAGAAAATTGGGCCAATATGTCAATATGGTTACCACCAACCGATAGACTCTCTGGTGGTATAGTTAACTTCCAAGCCAGATTGTGCTTTTGGTTTTCGTTTGCTAATACCAAAGTTGGACGAACCTTCTTAACAACCCTATTATTCACTGCCAAAAGAACTAATTGAGGTGTCTTGTTCTTATCAGGAAAAACTAGACCAGACGCAGAAATAACATAAGACCGTCGCGAGCGATCATCATAAATATCTTCTTCATAGGCAATATCCAGTATAGATCCCCTAGCCCCTCCATTCACCACTTCAAAGTCACTCACCTTTTTCTGGTATAAAACGTCCCGTGGAAAATCAACATGCCTCTTTGGCAAGCCGATGTAGTGGCCCCAAGGACGCGGAATGGTAGTTTTTCGTGACATCATTGATGACCAAATTCGATAAGAAAACGTCCGCGGTCGATTAGGAAAGTTTGAGGCTCGTAGGCTAGTACCGTCCATCTTCCACCCAGATTCGGCCTGCAAAATATCAAGAACAGTAGGAGCAATATCATAGGGTCGAGCGTCTCGTTCATCAATAAATCCAGATTTCTGCCGTGGATATTTTACCATTAATACTACTGAAGCATTCAAAAGAGCATGAGTCTTACGTTGCTGATCAGTCATAGACTTCGATTGGTGGCGCCCAGATCCTGCATCAGTATAAGCGATACCGTGATCTGATGAAACCACTAGCAACGTATCATCCGCTTGTCCAGAGTCTTCGACACATTTTGTGATTTCGCCTAATACCTTATCTGCATAGCGAACCTGATTCAAAAACGATCTGCGGACATTGTCGGCAGACTCAGAATTATTTAGCTGGCTGTCTGGATGAAAAATATTGATATTTGGTGACTTACGATTACTCCACTTAGCTAGGTCACCAATCACTCGATCACCATGACTAGATACAAAGTAAGGCTGATGAGGTAAATAAGAGTAGAAAAAATTTAATTTAAACTTATTGTCTTTAACAGAGGTACAAAACTCCAATAGTTTAGCACGATATCTAGCAGTTTGATCTAGAAAGATTTGCTCATAAGCATCATCGATATTATCGATATTAGGCGAGAAATTTTTGCGCCTTATAATTTTAGAAAAATAAATAATCCCAAGTTTCCCAGCGTAAGAAAACCAAGGAGACTCCGTATACTTATAAATTGGAGAAACGCTGCTAATAACCCCTCGATTTTCCCAAACTGCAGTCGGAATTTGCGTAGATAAAGCCGAGTAAATAGTAGGGAGGTATTTAAAATAATCGTGACTCGAGCCCACACTAAACATATCCCTACCACTGGCAAAGGACAGGAGGTTTCTACTGGTTTCACTGCGGCCAGTCGTTGCATTCACATACCAAGTGGATGACTGAGAGAATTTAAAAAAATTAGGAAATAAGCGACGATTGATCTCGCCTCGATCACTCCTTAAAATCATCAAAGGCAACTCATCAAACACTACGTGAATAACTCGCGGAATTTCATTACCAGGATTTACAAAGAGAATTTGTTCACTGGACTTACTAAAACTGTGAGATTTTTTCGGCATCATACTAAAGGCCGTAGCCACATAATCAAAAACCGAAAATAAGACCATAAAACTTACAAGCACAAACACCTTAGAAACGGCACGGTATAGCCCAACCGCTACAGCGACCGTGAAGCACAGCAACAAAACCATTTTAGTAACTGATAGGTGGTAGGAGGGATATTGCTCATTAAAGATCACCAAAATACGTAGGCCGACCGCACTCCCAATCAAAGCACCAAGGAAAACCCTTGAGATGTTCTTAGCGATTAACCTCTGCATGAATATATAAAGAGCTAACAGCACAGCCACCGGAAAAAAATAAACCAGGAAAGGCGCCGCAAATGACCGAACAAAAATACTACTACCTGGAGCAGGGTAATAGTTAACATCAGTCTGCAATATTGCCAAAATAGTCTGGGAGAATGCAAAGCCTACGGCGGCTGAAATAATGAGGAGTGGTTTGAGCAGCAACCAAGCCCTGCGGTGGGTGCTTGCCCAGAGAGGTACGTAACTTTTCATTTTAACTCACCTATCGATTCTGACGATTTTTTAGCAGATAAAGAGTGCGCTCTGACCCTGGGATCTTTTCTTTGGCTAGTAGCTCAAAGCACTTTAAGAAAGACTCTTCAAAAGAGTTTTGGTTATAATCATCAAATATATCTTCCCTGCTCGCCAATAGCCGCATAACTTGAGTGTCAGACTTTGGCACAAACTCAATTAGCAGTACAGGTGCCAGCCGGCTGTAAAACTCGGTGATTGAGCTCATCGGGATCTGATAACTTATTGCTAAGTGATGGATCAAAGCCAAAGATACAACTAAGTCATACTGATTTCTATTTAGAAACGAATCGCGTTCAACGTTACCCCAGCCTATCCCAGGGCTTGGGTTAGATAGGTCCATGAGCAAAGGAAGAACATTTGTTTCACTGCAATCCTTTACCTGACGATAATTCAACTCAACAGCCATATGATCTATGTCAGCTGCTACGACTAGATCTCCTTCCCGCACAAGCTTACGGCTAAATACTCCGGTATTGGCTCCAAGGTCTAAAACTAATTTAGTAGATAGATTATGCTTAGATAGCAAAGAAGTTAAAATCTCCGCCTTCGCATCAAACGACTTGTCAGAATAATTGGTATTCGAGTAGTAATCACCCCACTCGGTTGCAGCCTCTCTTAGTCGCAGCTTTAGTATTTTCTTTTCCAAGCTATCTACAAGTCCTAGCAAACCGTTCTTACTGACCTTTACTCCTTTGACCTTTTTAGGCCGATCAGAGTATTTAGTCTGAACCTTTGCATGCCAGTGTAAATGCATAAGCTCAGATGGCGACAGACGAGACTCCACTGGTAAAAGGCTGCTAGCAAGATCCAATGGAATTCCATCAATATAAACTTTAAGCAACTGATTGAGCCTCGTATCAACTCTGCTCATCAAGAGCAGAGGTGCTAAGAAGTGTTGACAAAACTGCTTGTATGCCACCCATGGCTGGCCTATCTGGTACCTAGCAAATGACAAAGTGTCGATAAAAATAGGGCGTCCGTAGTCAAACTGAATATTATAAGCACTGGCATCTTTCAAAATCATTCCGTGCTTGAGAGCTAACTTTTGAATTTTTAATGTCAATAAGGCAGCATCACGTAACTGACTAAAACACCACTCATAAGGGTAAGATATGAACTCAATCGTTTTTGGTTTAATGGTCAGCGCATCAATTTCACCGGGATTTTCATACTGCGTCCGGTGGTCAACCATAAATCGTTTAGCCACCAACTCTTCATAAAGACCGGATTTCATCAGCTGGTCATACTCTTCCATATAGCAGGCATTGACTTGACGATAAACCTCGCCGTTCCTTTTATATACAAACCCAGAAGGATCTCGAAATGACCCTTGAACTCTATTTATCTTTAGCATTTTTATGACCTAGAAAATTCCTGATTTTATGCCAGTAGACTTTAATAGTAAACGCAGCACCTAGCGCTGCAGCTACTAGAGATTGCAATATCATGCTACCGGTTCCAGGATCCAGATAACCGTAGGCATGACCAGAGTTTAAAAGAATTAGAGTGACAGCTACGAATGCAAATCTTAATTGGTCTTTTTGACGATCACCCACATTGAACCTCCCTGTTACATGTGCGTCGAATATTTATAAAATGAATTTATGGTTTGATCATGTAAGTTATTATTTTCTTAAGGCACAATCAAATTAATATTTTGTAAAGAATTTGTTAAGACGCAATAGGGCTTACCTAGCGTCAGATATAGAAAGCATCAAATCACTCATTACACTCATCTGGAAAATCCCGTGTCTCGACTACTCATATTGCTCGCCCATTCACGCCAGTTTGGCTCTGAGGTATCGGTAAATGGAGCCACGAGAAACGCTTGGCCGTTGTCCCAGAGCTTTCCCTCCTGGTCGTATCGATGCCTCGATAGTCGCACAGATACGGAC
>JANQHA010000495.1 GCA_028282865.1 Oligoflexales bacterium | reverse complement strand
GGCTGCGATCGCGAGCTTTACAGGCGATACAAATGGTAATTAATAATAATGTATGAATTAGCTTTAAGTGCATGTATATATTTTAGCCCGATTTAGAACGAAGTTCTATTTTTCACTAGTCTTTGGGTTTGGACGAACTCAATATACTAAAATTAATAGCTTTATTCCAGGTTGAACCAATTTAACGATAAATAGCTTAATAGAGAGATGGCAACTTGAAAACCGATCAATTTAAGAAGCTAAGGCTCAAACCCGAGCTCTTGAAAAACCTAGACCTACTAGGGTTTGACAAAATGACCGAGATCCAGACTCAAGCTTTGCCAGAACTACTAGCTGGAAAAGACGTTATAGCTCAAGCACAAACTGGCTCCGGTAAAACCGTAGCATTCGGATTAGGTGTCTTATCCAGGACTATTACCTCAGACTATCTTATCCAGTCGCTTATTCTCTGTCCCACCCGAGAGCTTGCGACCCAGGTAGCAAGTGAAATTAGAAGGCTAGCAAGATTAACCGAAAATACAAAAGTCTTGCTCCTATGTGGTGGAGTTCCTTTAGGGCCACAAATTGCTTCATTAGATCACGGCGCGCATATTGTCGTCGGTACACCTGGTCGCATCCTAGATCATCTAAGCAAAAGAACTCTACACTTAGGCTACATCAAGACTTTAGTGCTAGATGAAGCTGATCGTATGCTGGATATGGGCTTTGCCGAAGATATAAAAAGAATCATAAAAAAAACTCCTGCTTCAAAGCAAACTTTACTATTTTCTGCTACATTTCCAGAACAAATCATTGAGATGAGTCAAAGCGTTCAAAATAACCCAGTGCATGTAAAAACTGAAAACCCTTCTGAGAACCAAGACATTGACCAAGTTTTTTTTGAAACTAAGAAAGATAAAAGATTTGACACTCTGCTATCACTGATTACTAGATACCAGCCTAAATCCAGCATTATTTTTTGCACTACTAAAGTGCAGTGTGACGAAGTGGCAAAATTTTTATCTAGTCAAGCACTAGCGGCTTTAGCAATTCACAGTGATTTAGATCAAGTCACCAGAGACGAAGTCATGGTCCGTTTTGCTAACGAAAGTGTTTCTTTTTTGATTGCAACCGACGTTGCTGCTAGAGGCTTAGATATCAAAGATCTAGATGTTGTAATTAACTTCGAGCTATCAAAAGATCCGGAAGTTCATATCCACAGGATCGGGCGCACCGGTAGAGCCGGGAATAAAGGACTAGCCGTTAGCATATACAACCGATCAGAAGAATTTCGAATTAAAGCCATTGAAAAACTAATGGGAAAAGACCTGCAAAGAGACCGTTTGCCCCAGAGTGGCAAAAACCAGAGAATCGAGCTTAAGCCAGCAATGATCACTCTCAAGATATCGGGGGGAAAAAAGAACAAACTGCGAGCGGGAGATATATTAGGCGCCCTTACCAAAGACGCCGGTATAAAAGCCTCTATGGTTGGGAAAATAAATATTTTTGAATATCACTCATATGTTGCCATCCATAAATCGTGCGCCGAGGTCGCACTGCAGAGGCTACAGTCATCAAAGATTAAAAACCGTAATTTCTCCATGAAAATTTTAGCCTAGATTGCCCCAAAAAACAGGTTAGATAAAATATTGATTTTTCTTTAATAACGTCTAATCTGCTCATAAAACCTGACCGGCCAACCAATAAATACCCTATAAAAATAGAGAAAAATCTTAAAAAAGTATTGAGAAAAACTTTACACGTCGTTTTGCCGGTGATAGGGTCCAATCAGTTCGTAATTAAGAAAATGCATATTCAAAAACTATTAGAGGAAGGTAGAAAAATGTTTACCAAGTCACTAAAGAAAAGCCTTATAGGGATTGGCATTATTCTAGGTGCCGCAGCCTGCAGTGATTCAGGAAAAAATTTAGTCAAATCACTAAACACAGTGCCGGAGGACCGGTCGACCACCGATGCCAAATTAAAGCGATTCGAGGGTCAAACCGAGTTCTTAAACCCAGAACCTTGGAGATCAGGTCTAAATCTAGAGCGGTCTATCGCAGCCAGTGATGCCCCGGGGTCTACCCAACGAGCGATTCAAGAGTCCGACGTTTTCAAAGTCGGAAACAAAGATTCAAAACTACTTTTTTTACTTAATAGCTTACGAGGACTTCAAGTAGTCAGTTATGAAGATGGCGTTGAAAAGCCAAAAATTATTGGTCGAGTTAACGCTACTGGCAACTGGCCTAGTGATATGTACTACGATAGTGCAAATAGCCGGCTGCTAGTTTTAGAAAACAATTGGTTTGACAGAGAGTCTTACTACTGGGGACACTCAGACGCGTCAAGGGTTGTCGTCTACGATGTTTCAACTCCTGATTCACCTAAAATTACTGATGTGCTCAAGCTAAACGGGGAACTCGCTGATTCTAGAATGGTTGGTGAGGTTCTTTACGTCGCCACCAGCTCTTGGCCAAGTTATCTAGATACCAGAGCTAATCCGCAATCTAAGGGCGAAGGCATGGTAACTTCCGTCGACCTGAGTAAAGAGCAGTTAGAAATAGTTGACCACAAAGGCTTATCATTGCCTATTAG
>JANQHA010000439.1 GCA_028282865.1 Oligoflexales bacterium | reverse complement strand
TTGTTAATCTCCATTTTGGAGTAGGAAGGGTTGGCTTTGCGACCACATCCTCTATGTCATCTTACACAGCTGTTGTTAATCCAGAGCTGGATAGGGTGTTACCAGACCTTTTGGAAGGCCGGACCTTTCAAGTAGAAAACCTCAGCCTCGACGATGCTAATTTGGAAAGGGAGAGGGTTGTTTTTGCTATGGCTCAGCGGCTAGATATTCTTATGAATCAATCGGATAGGTGGCAAGGTCTAAAAGCCGATTCTGAATTTCTAAATTCTCTGAATCCAGGTAGTGACCCTGTTTCACGTTATGTAACTGTAGAGTTTTTTAACCCAAAGGTCGCTAAAACTTGGAATCCTCCCGGTGGAGTGGTGGTTTACTCGAGAGTGGGAGATTTCATAACTGTTGAAATGAATCGCGCATCTCAGGCAATCATGTTAGACGCAGATGTTAGAGTAAGTCGTTTTAAGTGGTCTATATCGCTACCAGAGCAAGGTAAGCATTAATAATATTTTGGAATGATTACTGAAGTAGAGCTATTTAACGGAGTCTCCAAGTCTTGGACTCCTCCGAGCTTATCATGTTAAAATATAAATCACTTATATATCACTAGGAGATTTTTAAATGCTAAAGAACATATTTTTATTATTTGTAGCCGGTATCATTGCATTTGCCTGTAAAGTTAGAGTTGAAGAGTCTGATGTTAAGGCTCAGAACGATAGTGATCCGGTAAGGCTTCATTGTGTTGCGCAGCTTGAAGTCGAATATACTGTTGGTGTCACTCCTCGTCGTTATGACAAGTTATGGAATGCTTATTCGAGGGTTGAGCGATTTGGCATTATAAATGCTCACAAAGAAAGTGTAATCGAAGAGCTTCAGAAAAAAGTGGCTGCCTATAAAAAAGAGTATCAGAGATCTATTGGAGCGCACGCTGTGAAATATTTCTGCCGTATTCAAAAGTTCACCCAAGAGCGACTCTAAACCATTAAGGTGTCTCTAACCCTGTGGTCTTAGTCAAGACCTTACCAGAAGACGTCACAGCGATCATATACTTTGAGTTGTCATTGAAGAAATCACTGAGATTTGGGTACCTACTTCTGGTCTGGTAAGCCCAGAAAAGTTGGCGCCTTGGGTGGCGGTGTTTTACTAGCACATCTAAAACGGTTTTTTCTTCTTCGCTTAAGTGTGTATAACTTTCACTCTTGATCAATTCTGTTGCTGCAGTTCGCAGTTTATTTTCTAGTTCGTGGTGCTTTTGCCGTGCTTCAGAAAAGTTTACCTTCTGGGTCTCGCTTTCAAATAGCTCTTGATAGTGCTGCCAGGAACTTGCAAGTAAGCTAAGGGTCGGGATTCTTTTTTGAAAGTGCCTAACCATTAGTAACACCTGGTCAACTGGATGAGTTTCTACTAATGTTTTAGCAGAGTTTTCTAGGTATTTTAGCTCGTCGTCTTCTAAAACTCGTTCCTCTATAAAAGCCTTTAGCACCCGCTCCCAGGTTTGGTTTTCTTGCTCTGTATTTGGCTCTTCATCCGCACATACAATGAGGTTTTGCTGGTCATGCCTTCTAAACGGAAATACCACAGCATCATTATGAGTGACGTCTTTTTCAAAATCAAGATGCCAGTCATTAAGGTTAAATTGCATTCCGATCCGAAGCGAATCGATGTCGGGGTTTGCATGAGGTGTCCCGTATTTCAGCTTTATGATGTTTCTGTTGTGTAGCTGCTCGATTGCATGGCGTATCTTATTTTGCTCATAGCCAATAAGTGAAGAGATTTCTGCGTCTGTGGTAATGACTTCATCTAGTTTAGATGCTGCGCAATTGATAAGGTACAGAACTATACTGTACTCCACCTGCCCTAAGCGGGCCATCGCCAAAACTTTGAACCCAGATTGTTTTTCGAAGGTATCTAAGCTCATACATTTAACCCCATGATGCCAGAGACTCACCTGCTTTGACTTGGTCACCAACCGATACATTAAGCTTGGCAACTTTACCTGAACGCGAGGCCTTCACTTCAAATTCCATTTTCATCGATTCCAAAATAACAATCACTTGACCTTTTTCGACTTCATCATCTTCGCTTACTTTAAAAGACATAATCTTACCAGGTACTGGTGCCATAATTGCGTCACTGTCTTCTGCTTGGTGAAGGTACTCGTCAAGCGACGCGTCTATTATTTTATCATTGAACGCCCAACCGTTAAAGTACACCCAGTATTCTGAAGATGAAAAAGATTTGTGAATGACGAAATGGAAAAAAACTTCTTTACTTTCGCAGGTTTTAGTGGCCTGACCCATCCTTTGCTCTAAGGTTTCGTGCTGGGATATGACTTTAAATCCACCAGCATGATCGGACTTACCGGCATTCGCGGTGCTTTTCGAAAATATTCTTTGAGTCGCTTTAGCGAGGTTATTTATTTTCGAATCAGTGCTAGGACCCCCGAGCTCTTTGAGCCATTTAAGCAATTCCTTAGAATGTGGCTCACTGGCAGAGCGCTCAGCAGTGAGTTTTGATATGATCTGCTCTCCATGAATATCGAGGAAGTTGGTGCCAACTGGATTATTTACGAACTCTTCATTTAGTAGGATTTTCTGTAAGAACTGAATATTATTTTCCGGACCGCAAAACACTGTCTTCATGAGAGTTTGTGCTAGTTTGTTGCAAGCAAGCTCACGATTAGCGGCGGTCGCTATACACTTAGCAATCATGGGGTCGAATTTGGGGCTGACTTCGTCAATGGTATCTATACCAACTTCCCAACGAATACCGGGAGCGTGCGCCGGAATAAAGGATCTTATTGGACCGGGGCTTGGCAGGTAATTGTTTAGAGTGTCTTCTGCGTACAACCGCGCTTCGACACTGTGGCCTTTTGGTTTTATCTCAGAAAAATCTGGCAGAGCTTCGCCAGCGGCTACCTTTAACTGCCACCGAACCAAGTCAATGCCGTAAACTTCTTCCGTGACCGGGTGCTCGACCTGAAGCCTAGTATTCATTTCCAAGAAGAAAAATGATTGCAGCTTGTCTGAGGTGTGGTCTACCGATTGATCAAGCATAAACTCGACGGTTCCGGTCGAATCGTAGGAAACAGACTTTGCTAATTCTATGGATGCCTGATGCATAGCCTTACGGGTTTGATCGTTGATGAAAGGTGCTGGGGCTTCTTCAATGATCTTCTGATGCCGGCGTTGAACCGAACAGTCTCGATCGCCGATGACATAGACATTGCCGTGCTTGCCCGCTAACACTTGAATCTCTATGTGCCTAGGCGAGGTCAGGTAACGCTCGATGAGTAGCAGGCCATTGCCAAAAGAGCTACGAGCTTCGGACGCGCAGCGTATGACCGACTCTTCTAAGTCTTCGAGACGGTCTACTCGTCGCATTCCTTTGCCGCCTCCGCCCCATGCAGCTTTTACCAGAAGAGGAAAACCAATATTTTTAGCTTGATCAATAATCGCTGGATCTAAAGCAGGGTTGTCAGCATCGACCTCGATACCTTCAATTGCTGTATTGACCGGTACATTCGATTTTTTTGCAAGGTTGCGCGCAACATCCTTGCTTGCCAT
>JANQHA010000344.1 GCA_028282865.1 Oligoflexales bacterium | reverse complement strand
ACCATCATTGTCAAAGACGTCCATTCCCCTGAACGTCTGCTCGATGAAACGGCTCTCTTTCTTCACCGAGTGGAAGCCAATCTACCGGCTGAAAAGCGAAAGATTATTAAACAGGTTCATCAAAAAGATCCGTCATTAGCTGGAAAGAAGGTTCTGATCGTAGATGATGATATTCGAAATATATTCGCCTTATCAGCGGTTTTAGAAGAGCAAGATATGAAAATTGTCACCGCAGAAAATGGTAGGGAGGCTATTGCTGTTCTAGCAAAAGATAAAGGTATCGATATAGTTCTTATGGATATTATGATGCCCGAGATGGATGGTTACGAAGCAACGACAGAAATTCGTAAGAAAAAGGCGCTAAAGGATCTTCCTATCATAGCTGTGACGGCAAAGGCTATGAAGGGTGATCATGAAAGGTGTATGGAAGTTGGGGCAACGGACTATATAACCAAACCGGTAGATACCGAGCAATTGCTAAGCTTACTGCGGGTATGGCTGTATAAATAGTTGTTTGGCACAATTAAGGGTATTTAAATGTATTTAAAATCGTCTGAAAAACGAGTTCCTATCACCCCTAAAGGCAGCCTGAATATAACTCAAAATACCGAGAATACCGAAATAGAGCTCCTGCTGGAGGGAGTCTATCGTTCTTACGGGTTTGATTTTAGGGAGTATGCCCGCTCTTCTATTAGAAGAAGGGTTAAAAAGCAGATGTCAGATGAGAAACTCAAATCTATTTCGGAGCTGCAAGCAAAGATTTTGCACGATGAAGCTTATATGGAGAGGTTCTTAACCAATGTATCGATAAATGTTACCTCAATGTTTCGAGACCCTTCTTTTTATTTAGCTTTTCGTGAAAAAGTGGTTCCCGTTTTGAAGACTTATCCATCGGTTAGGGTATGGGTTGCTGGGTGCTCTACCGGTGAAGAAGTTTATTCACTGGCAATACTGTTGCACCAAGAAAATCTTCTTAAGAAATCCAGAATATATGGCACAGACATAAATCAGAATGTCTTGAATAAAGCAAAATCGGGGATATATGATTTAGAGAATATGAAAGAGTATTCAAAAAATCATTTAGCTGCTGGTGGTAAAGAGCCCTTTTCAAATTATTATAATGCTAAATATGGTTCGGTTGTTATGAAGGGCTTTCTCAAGAGAAATCTATTCTTTCATAATCATAACTTAGCTACCGATGCTTCATTTAATGAATTTAACGTCATTTTATGCCGCAATGTCATGATCTATTTTGATGAGATACTCCAGAACAAAACTCATAAGATGTTTTATGAGAGTTTATGCAAGTTCGGATTCCTCGTTCTAGGGCGGAAGGAGACTATCAAATTCTCTGACTATGAATGTCACTATGAAACCATTGATGCAAGTAATAGAATCTATAGGCGGGTCGAAAAATGAGCTATAGCATTATCGGGATAGGTGCATCAGCCGGTGGCTCTGAGTCATTGGAAGAAATTTTTCAGCAGCTTACCCGGGTGAATATTCCTATTGTAGTCGTCATGCATAGGCATATAAGCTCAGTTGAAAGTGCTCTTAATATCTATAAAAAGAGAACTAAGATAAAGGTTTATGAAGCCTTTGATAAAGAGGAAATAAAACCAGATAGGATATATTTTGCTCCAAGTGATTATCATCTGTTAGTCGACTACTCGGAGAGTCGTAATTGCCATATCTTCTCCCTTTCGGGAGACGAACCTCAAAGATACGCTAAACCTTCTATCGATGTTTTTTTTGAGTCTTTGGCATATACATTTGGTAGAGGAGCTATCGGCATGCTACTGTCCGGTTCGCTTGATGACGGTGCAAGGGGACTAGCTATGATAAAAGACCATGGCGGGCTTACCATTGTCCATAATCCGAAAGAAGCCAAGCAGAGGTCTATGCCAGAGGCCGCGATTAGGGAACATACTCCCGATTATATATTAAATCTTGCAGAAATTTCTGACACTGTTAACAAATATGGTAGGAGACAGTCCTGTTGATGAAGTTTCTGGGGCTCACATTACGAAGTAAGTTACTGCTTAGTTTCTTGAGTTTTACGAGTGTACCGGTCGTAATTTTTTCTTATTGGACCTTGCAGGCATTAAACAGTTATTCGGAACAAGCCGCTTTAGAAAGCTTAAAAGGTCTTGTGAAAACTAAGGCTCAAGCTATTGAAGCCTTTAGTATGGGGCAATTAAATAACTTAGAAAAGTTGTCATCTCTATCGGAACTAGTTTCAAATGTAAGCTCGTTGGTGCAAGATAGTGACAAAAAAATAAAAAAAATTCCCAGCAAACAGTTTGGTGCTTTGGAGAAGGAAGGTGGAGATCTACCACAAAGTATTGAAGAAAAGAGGGTTAAGGTAAAGAAGGACGAACCGAAGAAAGTCGTGGAGCGGAAGTTTCAAGAAGATGTGCTCTCCAAGCTTCCTAAGAAAAGTCAGCAAGCCCGTTTGGCTGTCAAGAAAACCCTCAGTGTGTTATTAGCGGATCAGAAAGAATTTGAAGAGCTCCTTATCATTAATCCCGACGGAATCGTTGTGGCATCTACTTTCGAAGGTCATGAGGGGAAAACCGCTGCCGGAATCGATTACTTTGAAAACGGCCTAAAAGCAACCTTCTTTCAGCACGTATTTATTTCTTCTATTACTGAAAAGCTGACCATGGTGATCTCAACTCCTATTAAGACCGATACAGGCTCTGTTTTAGGGGTTATGGCAGCCAGATTGAATTTGGATTTATTTTTTCAGCTTATCCGCGAGCAGATGGGACTTGGAAAAACCGGTGAAACCATTGTAGCGAAAGAGCTAGACGGTGAAGTGGTGTTTATGGCCCCTACTAGACATGATTTTAAGGCAGCTCTTTCTAGAAAAGTTAAATTTGGATCTAATAAGTTGGTTTCTCTGCAAGAGGCTGTCAGTGGCCAGTCTGGGTCTGGTTTAACGATCGACTATAGAAATGTCGAGTGTCTTGCCGCTTGGGAACACATCCCAGCGCTTGGCTGGGGAATCTTGGTGAAGCTTGACCTAGATGAAGCTGTTAATCCATATCTGATAGTTCAATATAAAGTGTTATTAATAACCTTATTCATCCTGTTTGTTGGTTTTGTCTTAGCTCTTTTGGTCTCTAACACTATGATAAATCCGATCAAGCAATTACAGGAAGCAGCTGAGCGGATCAGTAAAGGTGATATGAATATTAAATTATCGATAACCTCCAAGGATGAGATAGGAGACTTAGCTAATAGCTTTGGAAGGATGATTGCGTCAATTAAGTTTTTGATGGAAGAAAAAAAATAGACTTAGGAAAGAAGCTTGAATCTCCACGATGAAATTTTGCAAATTACCAGAGAGTACATGGGGATTGTCGCAGAGTCATTTATAGCGAGAAGGTGCCATAATTCTCTGGGTTTAGAGAATCCTGAGAAGATTGCTCGAAGCGATTTAGATAAGTTTGCTCGTGGAATCGCTCAGACTGGAGAGGTTTACATGAAGGCGGAGAAGGTTAGAGAATTTACTTCTAAAATACTGCTGCTAAAAGAAGGTGAGTTGAAAGATTGAATTATATTAGCAAACAAAAACTTGATGTCGGTTATCAAACTCAGGTGAATATTTTGATTGTCGATGATGATTCTAAAAATCTTTTAGGTATGAAAGAGATATTGGAGCCTTTAGGAGAGAATATTGTTTTGGCAAAATCCGGTGAGGAGGCCTTAAAATTAGTCTTGAAAAATAATTTTGCACTGATTCTGCTCGATATTAAGATGCCCGGTATGAATGGCTTCGAGGTCGCTTCTTTGGTGAGACAAAGAGAGAAAACTCAAAAGGTACCAATTATTTTTGTCACTGGCTTCGAGCGAAGTGAGATTCAATTGTTTAAAGGCTACGATTTAGGTGCTGTCGACTATCTATTTAAGCCAATCTTCCCAAAGATTCTTTTGTCGAAGGTCAAGGTCTTCTCTGATCTATACCGAAAGACGATTGAATTAGAGCTTGAGAGAGAGAGAGAAAGAGTCGCTCAAGAAGAAGAAATCGAAGCCCTAAAGAGGATTTTGGACCAGCACCATGTGCTTCCAAGCTGGGCACCTAGAAAAGTGACTACTACCGTGATGGGATCTAGGCCTCTTTTTGAACGGTTCCCAGAAGAGTTCAAAGAGCTAGAAAGTGCATATGGTGATCTCCTAGACGATTATTTAGAAGCGTTAGGTTTTAGTCAGGCGACACCTAGGGAGGAAATCGAACGCATCACTACTTTGCTAGGGCAGTTTGATGCCGGCCCGAGGGATTTAATCGATCTGCATATAAAGGTGGTTAGAAAGAAGTGTGAATCGGTAGGTAGTAAACGAGCGGTTATTTTAGCAACGGAGGGGCGACTCGTAGCTTTGGAGGCTATGGGAAATCTAGCAGATTATTATAGGAACCGAGGGAGGTCAAGTAGCAGTCGAAGGAGGACATTAACAAATAACTATGAAGGTGATCGATGAATTATTTATTAAAATTGTACATTGTCGGACAGACGCCCTCGTCATCTAGGGCGATTCATAATCTCAAGAGAATTTGTAAGCAGCATTTTGATGGAAACGGTGATAGTTACGAACTTGAGTTGATTGATGTTTCGCAGCACCCTGAAAAGGCTGAAGAGGATAATGTTTTAGCTACACCAACACTACTAAGAAAGCTCCCTCCTCCTCTGCAGGCTATCATCGGCGACCTATCGGACGAGCAAAAGGTTATATCGGGGTTAGGGTTAACTATATTACCAGAAGAGGTGATAAATGAGCACTAGTGAAATGGACAATAATCAGGAGTATGTTTCTAAAATTATGACTGGTATTCCTGGGTTTGATTCGGTCGCCGAAGGCGGGCTTCCGCGCGGTCGAACGACCTTAATAAGCGGGAGCTCAGGAAGTGCCAAAACGATCTTTGGAGTTCAATTTCTTGAGAGAGGTATTGTGGAGTTTGATCAAAATGGGGTCTTTGTCACCTTTGAGGAGACGCCACTTGATATCTGTCGAAATGTAAGATCGTTAGGCTGGGATTTAAATGAATTTAAAAATAATGGAAAGTTAATGTTTGTCGATGTCTCACCTAGTCCGGGTAAGAATATTACCGTCTCTGGCGAATATGATTTCTCTGGTTTAATTGCTCGGATAGGGGCTGCTGTCAATAAGGTGGACGCCGAGAGGGTTGTGATAGATTCCATCGGTTCATTGTTTTCTCAATTTGAAGATGCAGGGTTGATCAGAAAAGAGTTATTTAGAATTGCCGCTGCTATGAAGGCGATGGGAGTTACCTCAATTATTACCAGCGAAAGATCTAATGAAAATGGAAATATTGCCCGCTACGGGATCGAAGAGTTTGTGGCAGATAACGTCATTATTTTGAGAAATAATCTAGACGACGAAAAGAGAAGACGAACCATTGAGGTGCTTAAATTTCGGGGTGCGATGCATCAAAAAGGTGGGTTTCCTTTTACGATATCTAAGCGGGGAATAGAAGTATTGCCGCTGTCAGCAATGTCTTTGACTCAGAGGTCATCAAACGTCCGGATCAGCACGGGAACTAAAGAGTTAGATGATATGTGTGGCGGTGGTTTCTATCGTGACTCGGTGATTTTAGTTAGCGGTGCAACCGGAACTGGAAAAACCCTTTCAGCCACCACCTTCGTCGATGATGGTTGCCGCAATGGCGAGCGTACACTTGTCTTTGCCTTTGAAGAATCTAGGGAGCAACTACTTAGAAACGCTATTGGTTGGCGGAAGGATTTCTCCGAGTGGGAGGATAAAGGGTTACTTAAAATTATCTGCACCTACCCTGAAACCGCTGGTCTCGAAGATCACTTACTGCTTATGAAACAAGATATCGAAGAGTTCGAGCCATCGCGGATTGCAATCGACAGCCTATCAGCCCTGGAGCGAGTTTCGAGCATGAAGTCTTTCCGTGAGTTTGTGATCGGGATCACCTCCTTTGTTAAAGAGAAGCAGGCGGCGACTTTGGTGACCGCCACCACCGCAAGCCTATTAGGAGGGACCTCAGTAACTGAGACCCATATTTCCACAATCACCGATACCATATTACTACTGAGGTATGTTGAGCTGATGGGAGAAATGCGTCGAGGTGTGACGGTGTTAAAAATGCGAGGCTCAACACATGATAAGTCTATTCGAGAGTATACGATTGAAGAGGATGGGATGAAGATTGGGAAGTCCTTCGATAATGTTGGTGGGATTTTGGCTGGTGTGCCGACACAGTTTGTAACTGGTGAAGCCGAAAAGATGTCTACTATGTTTGTTGAGACTGCTGAGTCTGTAAGGCCTTAACTATGAAGCAAGCTATGACCGAGCCAACTAATGGCAGCAATAGTTTTAGCTTATTTACCACGTTGGGTGAAGGCTTCGACTTTTTCGCCGATCGTAACAAAATTAATTACTTAAGAAGATCTGGTTCACCGTTCGAATTTATTTGGATCTCAGACTCAGTCGGAGATATTACAGGTTTTTCGTTATCTGATATTAATGTGAAATCAAATCTCTGGCATGAGCGGGTTCATCCATATGACCAAAGATCCTTCATGGAAAAACTCCAAAAAACTTCCGACCAATCATTTGTTTCCTTTGAGTATCGATTCCAGAATAAATCCGGACTCTACCGGAGGTTTAAAGAACGGGTTAAAACATTTCGTCTCCCTACTACAGCTGAACCAGTGTTAATGGGCACTATCGAAGCCGATGTCGAACCGAAGCGTATCATTGGCAATAAATCTGTTCGATTATCCCGGTCATTGGTAGAGACAGAAATGGCTAGGATATTCCAATCTGTCGCTGAGAAGATATCAACTGGAATATTAATTTTAGATGCATCAAAAAGGATTACATTTGCCAACTGGGCAGCAGAAGAGATGCTAGGTCTGCAGAGGTCTCATCTTATTGGTAGTAGAGCCCCGATCGAGCTGCCATTAACGTCCGAAAGTGTTACAGTAAAAATACGAGGGTGCGCTAACTCCGCCGGTTGGGCCCGAGTTTCGATGACAAAATTAAATCATGTCGATGGTAAGAGCCTTATCTCATTAACAGATATCACTCTAATGAGAGAAAATGTACAGCTAAAAAGATATCAAACTCTTTTAGAGCGGGCGAAGGAAGAATCTGAGCAGTTTGCTTATGTTGCCTCTCATGATCTACAGGCGCCGGTCAGACATATTCGTAATTATGTAGAGATATTGCATGGTGAACTATCTGGAAGATTAAATGACGTAGAAAAAGAGGCTTTTGAAATCATTACTAAAGAGTCTAGTCGGGTACAACTCTTGATATCTGGCTTGTTAGAGATTTCACGTTTTGGCCGTGAATCATTATCTAAGAGCAGGGTTGATCTTAGAAGTTTATTTTTTGAGTTGAAGGACGTCTTGAAAGAAGAGCTAGAGAAGAATCAGGCTGAATTAGTGATTGCAGATATTGGCAGTATTGAGGCAGACGAGCATAAAATCTTTCAGGTCTTTCAAAATATTATTCTAAACTCTCTAAAATATAGGAGCCAAAGTAGAGATCCAATTATATCGGTCGAGTGTCGAGAAACGAAAGATAAGTTGGTGATTTCGGTAAAAGATAATGGCATTGGGATTGAACCTAGGCACTTTACAAAGATCTTTCAAATTTTTCAAAGATTGCATGGACGTAACGAATACTCTGGATCCGGAATCGGTCTATCAATATGTAAGAAGATCATTGATCTCCACGAAGGAAAGATTTGGGTTGAATCAGAGCAGCATTTAGGCAGCACGTTTTTTGTTGAACTTCCTAGGTAGGAGACTACAATAAAGTTAGTGAATTAATGTAGGTGTTCAAACCAAGTGCATACAGACAAGAGTCAATCAACCAGTCGTCCCTTTGAGGTGCTTCTAGTCGAAGATGATGAAGCAGATGTTGGTATAGCTAAACGTATTTTTAGTTCGGCGAACTTCGAAAATAAGATACATATAGCATCTGATGGAGTAGAAGCGATCGAGTTTCTGGAGGAGAAGCTAGAGAACTCAGCTGATCCGGTGGTGGATATGGTTCTACTCGATCTAAACCTTCCTAGGAAAAATGGACTAGATTTTTTACGTGAGATTAGAGGTAACCCTAATCTTAGAAGGACAATTGTTCTAGTCTTAAGTAGTTCTAGCTTAGAGTATGATATCACCAAATGCTACGAAGCAGGGGCAAACGGTTATTTGATTAAGCCTAGTGGTTTAGAAAAATATTCAGAGGTGGTCGAGTCCATTGGCAACTTTTGGGTTCGGCATAATATGCATTGAAAGCTTACGGTAGCGG
>JANQHA010000263.1 GCA_028282865.1 Oligoflexales bacterium | reverse complement strand
TATTAGCAAGGATCCCTCCAACCTTAGCGGCAGCAATGAAAACCGCATCGGGCTTCTCGTCTTGAAAAAACTTCTGGACTTGCTGATGATTTGATAAGTCCAAATCTTCGCGGCCACGAGTCACAACATTACGATATCCAGAACTTTTTAAGCTGCGAGCTATAGCGCTACCAACCAGACCTCGATGACCGGCTAGAAAGATTTTATCATCTTGCTTTAGCATAGGTCTCTACCCCGCTCTCAGACATCCAAGCTAAAAATCCGCCGTCATGATGAAGCAAAGACTCGACCGGAACCCCTTCGTCAAGGTGTTCACCGAGAAACTGCCGTGTTCGGTATAAATCTGCCTCGACCATTTCCCTACAAAGGGTTTCGACCGGTATCTCCGCCTTCCAATTCAACTTCTCGCGAGCTTTTGCTGCGTCACCTAACAACAAATCCACCTCAGTCGGTCTAAAATACTCAGGGTCAACTCGCACGACAATATTTCCGGTTTTTTTGCAGCGACCGACCTCATCTACACCTTTGCCCTCAAACTCTAAATCAATGCCAGCATACCCAAATGCTAACTTGGTAAAATCTCGTACTGAGGTAGTTTTACCGGTAGCCAAAACATAGTCATCAGCACTGTCGCTATTTAGGATATGCCACATACCTCTTACATACTCCGAGGCATGACCCCAATCACGTTCTGCATCCATATTTCCTAAATAGGTGCAGGCCTGCGCGCCCAAGCTAATCTTCGCCGCCGCTCGGGTAATCTTACGAGTGACAAAAGTCTCACCTCTAAGTGGACTTTCATGATTAAACAGAGTCCCATTGGTAGCAAAAATCCCATAAGCTTCGCGGTAATTCACCGTGATCCAATAGGCATATATCTTCGCGGCCGCATATGGACTCCTTGGGTAAAATGGAGTGGTCTCTGACTGTGGCGTTTCTTGAACTTTACCGTAAAGTTCACTGGTAGAAGCCTGGTAGAACCTGGTTTTAGACTCTAGGCCTAAGATACGGATAGCTTCAAGAATCCTTAGTGCACCAATCGCATCAGCATTAGCCGTGTACTCTGGGGATTCGAAGCTAACTTTTACATGAGACTGCGCGGCGAGGTTATAAATTTCATCGGGTTGAACCTGCTGCACAATTCGGAGCAGATTAGTCGAATCAGTCATATCGCCATAATGTAGAATAAAGCTTTTGTTATCTACATGCGGATCCTCGTAGATATGATCTACACGCTGAGTATTATTAATTAAGCTAGAACGCCTCTTGATCCCGTGAACCTGATAGCCTTTGTCCAGGAGGAAATGAGCTAAATATGCACCATCTTGCCCTGTAGTCCCGGTGATTAGAGCAATCTTCCTATCCATAAATCTCCCTACAGCAAAAACTAAATTACCTTTTAAAACTTCGGAATCCTAACAGGGTAAGCACAAAAAGCTAAGCAAAATCGACTCGATAAGCCTAAAATCAGGATAAAAAACCAGCAAAGAACTAATATTTTCGCCAATAAAGTCAAATGGATCACCTTCGACTGCCGGCAAGTGACAAATTCGGACCGTTTTATCGTATAATATTAGTAAGGTTATCTTCCCCTGACACAAGGACGAGTTATGGCGACCAATAAATACACTGGCGCTCAAAAAGCGGCTATTTTATTGCTGTCTTTTGGTGAAGACGTTTCTGCAGAAATTTTCAAGAACATGACTGAGTTTGAGATCAAGCGTATCGGCGGAGCCATGAGCCGCCTCGGACGGCTTGAGCAAGATATCGTCGACGAGATCATCATGGAATTCTATTCGGTGCTGCAAAAGAACAACAAGTTCTTCTACGGCGGTAACGAATTTACTAAAAATGTCATAGATGCTGCATTTAAGGGCGATAATGCCGACGATATTATCGACTCCTTAGCACTCGGCTCGTCAGCAAACCTTGACGCACTAGAGCTCATCGATGCACGCGCCCTTGCAAACTTTGTGCGCAA
>JANQHA010000257.1 GCA_028282865.1 Oligoflexales bacterium | reverse complement strand
AGTTTTTGTATAAGAGCTAGTCCGTGTAGCGGAGCGAAGTCTAGCTCCACAAATACTGCACCAAAGCTACCGTTGTTGAATTGGTAGATTGCCGTGTCGAGGTCTTGAGCGTTTTCTACTTGGACCTCATAGCCAGCGAGTGGACCGGCAATGGCTTGCCCAACTGTAGAGTCGTCGTCGATGATTAAGATGCTATCTGGTAAGTTGTCCTTTGCCATGACCTACTTAGCTCTCCTTGCTCGCGTTACTATCGCTATCGGTGCTTTATTGCTAAGTTTTAGTATTTACTATGAGGATTTATTTAGAGGATTCTTAGATATGGGTGTATAGTATTATTTTTACCAAAGAATTTCTGGTAAATTGCTGTTTGCCCAAAAATTTATGATGATAAGATTAGTAAAAGCCCGAAAATCGGCTGTTAAAACGGAGCATCTAGATGGGTGGAGTAAATTTCGTTGTTCATTTGTTCTCGTTGCTTGGGTTTTTTCTTTTAGTATTTATTGGGATTACCCTAAAAAAACGTTCAAATCTCTTAAAGTCTCTAGTGTTAAGTGGTTCAGAACGCTCAAAGAGCAAAATATTAGTCGATTGGCCGTTGCGATTAGTTAGGGAAATTTGCAATTGCTTAGATATAGAGTTTGAGTCTTCTGTTCATCACAAGAGGTGTTCTCCTGCTAAGATTCAACTTGCAGTGTTATCTAGTTTCATTAGAAGGTATTCTGTTTATAAAGTATTTTGTGAAATATTTGATGATAGTGGGCGAGTTAGGATGACTTTTTTAACAGATCAAGATGTGAACACAGATATTGAAAACGACCTTAGCACTGCTCTTGGGGGTGAGGTCGAAGTAGTTATAACTAGGAGAGTCAGTTCATGAAGTTACTGCGAAAACTGTTTTTTTTACTAACCTCTACGTCGCTGCTTTTAAACTCTTGTGTTAGTACTACCGCTGATACTGAGCCTCCAGAAATTTATGATGATATGACCACAGATGAGGCTGTTGATGCTGCTGCTGCGCACGGAACCGTCACGCTTAAGAAAGTGAAGAACTTAATTGAAAAACAAAAACGCCAAGCTGATGTAAAAAAATACTTAGACAAAAAGCTCCTTGGCTCTCTTAGCGCTTATGAAGACTTTCAGCTTATGAATCTCATGAACCTATACCACGCCTATCATGGTGATAATGCTGTTAAGCTTTTTTCCCACCTAATTAGTTACGAAAAAGTCTTTATCAAAACTTTAGCCTGGAATTTAGCTGCAGATTTCCCTTCTAAGCAGATGGCTGCTGCTATAGATAGTGAATTTAGTCGCAAGCTGGCCTCAGGCTCAGAGGGTGATCTTTACTTGGCTCCTATGGCTTTGGCAGTGCAGATTAATCGCTTGGAGTCTTCTTATACTGTCGTGAGAGCTGGCTTGTTTGCAAAGGGAGATGTTGACTTTGCTAGGGCTATGCTAAATTTGAACCCTAAACGTGCCAGCCAAGACTTCATTACATATCTAGCTAAATCAAACGGAGAAGAGCTGAGGCAATTGAATCAAAAAAGTGTCAATATGCATACCTGTGTGGTGATCTTGAAGCATTTAAGTGCTTTCCCCGCATCGATTAACGATCAAAACTTTAGTGTGCTGTTCTTTTATGCTGTATCAAGGAATCGCTCTTTGGCGGAGCTAGCGCAAACAGTACTTCAAAAGCATATGGCAGAGGATCGAGAGACAGTCGCACTCATGCTATCGCGAATGCCTAGGTGGACCCAGATCGCATTTGTTGATGATATCCGTCGGCAATCGAGCCCTTATAAAGCCACATTTCTTGCTGAGCTAAAGCAGCTCACCCCGCATAAAACAGTGGTTGAAGAGATTCGCGACGGTCATTGATGGCCCTATTAACTGTAGCAGTCCAATTTAAGTACCTATAATTATTGATATAAAAAGTTATTTGAAAACGATTATCATTTTTATTACAATAAATACCGATAAATAATTTGTATTGAAGTTGTGGGAGCAGTTAGACCAGGCTTCCAGCAGATTTTTAAGGGAGGGTCTCACATGTATGTATGCTTATGTAACGGTGTATCAGAGGCCAATATTAAGCGACTAGTGGATGAAGGCCATCACACTATGCGAGAGATTCAGAAGAAGTGCAAAGCTGGAAATGACTGTGGCCAGTGTTTGTTTGAGCTAAAAAGGGTCGTGGATGAAACTTGTTCTAAGTGTGATGAAGACGATGCCAAGCATGCTTGATACTGCTATTTAGTCACTTTAAACCCACAGCACTGCACCCTTATAACCTGATCTCCAGGCTCACTCGTAGTAAGTTTTCTTTCCAAATCATCGATGAAATCCTGCATCATAGTTTTTACGAGTGGAAACTTGTCTCTTGGAATAGTCATAGTGATCGCTTGGTAAGTACGTTCGCTCAGATCATCATGAAGCCTGTGTATGGCCATCTCTAAAAACCGGCGGTGCATTGCTTGAATTTTAATATTACGTTTTTTGTTGCCACCGCTAAAGTGTATTGGTCTTCTCGTAAACTTTGTTTTATCGTCTTCATGCTGCTTAATCCAACCTTTTGCCTGCAGAAACTTGAGTGATGATTCTGCCTCGCCTAAAGTGATCTGATGATTTAATTTAGATACTATTGATGCGGGTTTTCCATCAAAATCAGGCAGGCCAGCCATCTCATAGATGACACTATGATACCATGCATCGTAAAGGCTGTTATCGCTAATATATTCGTGAGCGCTACTGGCTCTCAGGTTGCTGAGTCTGGCCTTAACTTTTTCTAGTGGCTTACCAGTTAGTCTACTTTGCTTAACCAGTAGCTCTAGAAACTCGGATTTTTCTGGGTTTAACTCTAACCCAAATGCGATTTTTTTTGCTGTTTCAACTCCCATCTTTCGTTTTCCCGAAAGTAGAAGCTGTAAGTAGTTAGAGCTCTTGAACCCGCAATTGATAGACAACTTGCGAAACGATGAGCCGGTCGCTAAGCGTTCTTCGACTTCATGCTTGAGAAATTCCAAAGGGTCATTTGTCTTGAAGGTAGATTCCATAGCTTTGTATTGGGCTAGACGAGCGGCAGAAGCCGCAGATCTAGCCAAACTCCTTAGTTAGGTGACACGTAAATGTAAGCTTTTCGTGTTGGATTCCATCTTAACCTAGATTTAGCATAGCAGATTTCGTCGGGAAAATTTCCATCACAAGACACCTTGATAAGTCCTGACGAATATAAGTCTTTTACTAAAAACTTCGCTACACCGGCCTTGAGCTCTTCTATGGTTCTCCCTAAATCATACCTATTCGTCCTACGGAATTTTTGGGTAACTTCTATTACATCAATTTTTCCTTCTTTGTCAAAGTTTGAGATGGATAGACTTGTATAACACTCAAGCTCGGATATCTTTGGTATACACCTTGTTGTGTATTCCTTATCGGAGAAACCTGGGGCCGTGACCCATTCTTGCTTAAGAGTTAAATGCCATGGTCCTTCTTTATCATCTCCAACCCAGATCCAGAGCAAACCATCTTCACTACTTTCCATTAATTGAATATTTTCTTGCTGTGGAAGAATATCCTCAGGAAGGAATAGTGCTCGAGTGTAAAGGACAAGGAATTTTTTAGAAAATTTGAAGTACTCGAGTGGGTGTGCAGGTAATCTATCAGCAAAGGCATGTGCTAGCGCGTAGCGGATGTTTTCCCCGAGTGGACCGTACTTTCTAACTAGAATTTCATGAACCAATAGCCCCGCCTTATTGATATTATCGAGACGGTTCCAGAACTCTCGTTGGTATCGGAAGGTTTTCCGGCCTGGGATATTAGTGTCTTTCTGTGTGGCGGCATATTTTATTTCGCAATTTCCGCTCTCTGGAAGCTCTATAGTACCCT
>JANQHA010000091.1 GCA_028282865.1 Oligoflexales bacterium | reverse complement strand
CTGCTCGGCAAGGGTCGAGCTAAGCGTGGAATCCTCGAGGGTGATTTAGAGGACGGTGAATTGGAGATTGGACAGATCTCCGGTCTAATACAAGACTTACCAAGTGTGGCCGACTTAGTGACTAGCCTACTAAATGAATATCAATCGACTGTGGCCGGTTTGCCTAAGACTTTGGAAAGCTAGATGTATAAGATTATCGATAGCGGAGGCTTTAAAAAACTTGAACAAGTAGGAAGCTACAGGATTGTCAGACCTTCGCCGCAATCTGTTTGGGCACCTTCTCTTGCTAGTAAAGACTGGTCTGATGTCGATGCAGTTTTTGAACGCTTTAGTGGTGGAGATGGAGCTTGGACTTATCATAACCCGGAAATCAGACAACCATTTGAGGTATCAATAGATCAATGGAAGTTTCTCATAAAATGTACTGATTTCGGTCATCTTGGTATTTTTGCTGAGCAAAGAGACAACTGGAATCGCCTGCATCGGCTAATTCAAAAGCGGGTTGCTGGACGAGAGTTTAAAGTTTTGAATTTATTCGCATACACTGGAGGCATGACGATTGCTTGTGCAGCTGGCGGTGCGAAGGTAGTTCATATCGACGCATCAAAGACGAGTGTTAGCTGGGCTAGAGAAAATGCCGGTATTGGTGGAATGAGCGAACTACCGATCCGGTGGATCGTTGAAGACGTTAAGAAGTTTGTTGCGCGAGAGTTAAAGCGAGGCTCACGGTATCAGGGCATCGTATTAGACCCACCTAGCTTTGGTCGTGGTAATAAAAACGAGGTGTGGAAAATAGAGAGTGATTTAGTTGGGTTGCTTGTGCAGCTAAACGAGCTGCTAGCTGAAGATTTTGAATTTATTTTATTGAGCGCGCACTCTAACGGATATACGCCTCAGGCGTTGACAAACCTCTTGCAACAGACCATTAAACAGACCGGATGCGACTTTAAACACGGGGAGATGTTAATACCTTTTGGTAGCGGACAGTCAATGTTACCAAGCGGTGCCTACAGTCTTATGTCAAAGAGCTTGATCGATGAGTAATCATATCAGTAGCTTGCAAAATAAAGTTGTCAAGGAACTTCTTCTTCTTAGGGATAAGCGGTCAGCGCGCAGAAGAGCTAACTGTTTTAGTGTGGAAGGTTGCTTGGAAATTCAACGCGCTCTAGATAGCGGTTTTGAGATCAAAGAGCTTTATTATTCTGAGTCGTTGTTAAGCGAGCAAAGTAAGTCGATATTGCGGTCGGTTGAAGCTATGGCTGCCGTGCGCATAACTTCATTAGATGATCACGTATTTAGGAAGTTGGTAGTTCGTGAAAATTTTGATGGCTTGCTGGCGGTATTTACATACCGAATATTTACTCTGAGTGACTTATATGATGGCCAAGACCCAGCTACATTTTTAGCCTACGAAAACTTAGAGAAACCTGGAAACCTCGGAGCGGCGCTTCGCAGTGCTGATGGCGCTGGAGTTCGCGGAGTGATTTTAACTGGGAACTCGCTGGACCCATTTGGCCCGAATGTAATTCGAGCGAGTTTGGGGGCAATTTTTTCGGTGCCTATCGTTGAGTGCAGCAACGAGCAGCTGGTAAGGTTTTGTGCTGAGCATGGTCTAGATATTTATGCAGCATCTCCGTGTAGGGACGCCATATATTATGAAAAAAACTTTGATAATAGTTGTTGTTTCGTTCTCGGAAGTGAGTCCAGAGGTTTGTCCTCTTTCTGGTCAGAAGAATCTAGCATAGAAAAAATTTCGATACCAATGATCGGCACTATGGACTCCCTTAATGTATCGGTGGCTAGTGCGGTTTTGGCTTATGAAGCTCAAAGGCAACGGTCTAGATAGCGGGCTGCTTTTTTTTCTTACGACTACCTGCGTAGATGTCATAAGTTAGGAACTTACATTTAATATTTCCATTTAAAATCGACATTTTTTTTGTTGGCTTTAAACCGATAAATTTGTGTGGTGAGTTTTCTGCCGTCATAAAAGCCACTCGCCACCCGGTGTAG
>JANQHA010000086.1 GCA_028282865.1 Oligoflexales bacterium | reverse complement strand
TTACAGGACATTTCAGGAACAGTAGCAATTAGGGCCCACAAAAAGCTTAAAAAATAAAAATAGCCTCATTTTAATTTCTAACGGCTTTATATTTCTCAGCCTCTTCACCATAAAGTAGAAAAGAAACCTTGCCAAAACCACTATCTGACTCGGTGATGCGAAGTTTCCCACGAACCCAAACCGGACCCCACTTTCGCTCTGGAGCTTTGCCAGATTTCATTTTCACCATGACCATTTGATTGGGTGGGGGTGGAGGAACGTGAATACAAGCTTTTGGACTTGGCACTAATAAAAACTCAGATAGACCCTGGCCATCATCATCCAAAGGTACCACAAATCCTGGAATTGCTACCCGAGCGCCATCAAGGTTTCGTATATCATCAGTCATCTGACCAGTTGTATAATTCAACTCGCGAAGCTTCTGCCAAAAGACCTCTTTGTAGCCAGATTCTTCACTTTCTCCAGCTGGCCGAGATTTCTCCCAAACGCTGTAAGTTATGACCAACCCCACCGGCAGCAAGGTCAGACCTACAAACATTAAAACCTTTATATAAACTGGCAACTCTAAATCCCCTAACTTGGATCAAGTTCTGATTGTTAAACCATCATACAAGGTGTTTCGATAAGCTCTTATCGCCGGAATCACAGCAAGCAACATACTGAACCCAAGAATTGCGGCTAAATACATTAGTTCCACTAGAGTCATCCCGCGAATAGGCACAAAAATCCCAAAAAACTCTTCCATCAATGGCTGACCGATCAATAGTACTATATACATAAGTACAATTCCAAGCAATGCCCCGATACAGGTTAGAAACATTGACTCGTAGAGCATCAGCCTGAAAACTACCGATGCCCCGACTCCAAGGCTACGTAAAATTGCCATTTCCCTCCGGCGCTCGTTAAGAGAATTATAAATCGCAACCAACATACCTAATAGGCCTACGACCACGACAAAAAAAGACACCACCCGTAGGCCATTCTCGGCGTAGCTGATTCCATCCCACAGCTCCGCAAGCACAACACCGGGAATAATAGCCATCAGCGGTTCGTTCTCATAGTCATTAATATCCCTCTGTAACTGCAGCACAGAAATACGTGACTTTGTCCCTAAAAGCATCGCGGTAATCTGCTCAATTTCAATATCATCCATTTTTATCTCTTCAGGACGAATCCTACCGTCCTCTAGCGGAGGTGCGCCATCAACCCAATCCATATGAATAGCTTCCATACCCTGTAAAGTGATATACAGACTACGATCGATCGGAGTCGCTGTCCGTTTCAAAACACCAACAACTGTAAAAGGTTTATCGCTATGATCTTGAAATGCTACGTCACTAACACCATGACTAAGAACAATACTATCGCCCACATGATAGCCAAGTTCTTTAGCTACGCTTTCTCCTAGCACAACCTCGAAAATATTGTTCGGCTCTCTGCCATGTAAAAACGTAATATGCCGGCCTCGTAGATATTGGTAGTGCTTATAAAAATTATTATCAGTTCCGACAACACGAAAACCGCGATGGCTATCGCCCAAAGAGTAAGGTATGGTCCAAGCCACCTCAGGGTGCTCACTCAATTTCTGATACGACTCGTAAGACATGTTATCTGTAGCGCTGCCAATTCGAAAGACAGTATATAACAGGAGTTGGATGGTTCCACCTTTTGCACCAACAATTAGGTCGGTTTTACTAATCGTATTAGCAAAACCATCATGAGCTCCGGACCGAATTCTTTCGATTCCTAAAAATAGAGAAACGCTGAAAGATATAGATAGCACGGTAAGAATAGTGGCAAGACGCCGATTCCAAAGAGATTTAAACGCCAGAGATGCTACGTACATGACGCCTCCCCTACAGCGTTATTTAGCTCTACCAACGAAATGACTTTTGGAAACATAGCTTTTAAAGACTGATCGTGACTAACAAATATAAGAGTGCCACCATAGCGATCGAGCTCTTCAAATAATAATTTTAAAAAAGTTTCGCGATGATCCCAGTCAAGAGCTGAGGTAGGTTCGTCAGCAATGATAATTGCTGGATCCCCGATTAAAGCACGCGCCGCGGCGACTCTTTGCTGCTGCCCCACGCTAAGCTCGGTGACTATGCGACCTAATAAGTCGGAAATTCCTAAGCGCTGGGCCAGGGCATCAATAGTACTATTTAGATTCCCCGCGCGTTGTCGTCTCTGGCGGCTAATCTGACAGGGTAAGGCAATATTTTCGCGCACTGTTAAATAAGGGATCAAATTGAACATCTGAAAGATATACCCCAGTGTATCACCGCGAAAGCTGTCACGAGACCGGCTGCTCATTTTAGCGTAAGAGCGATCTAAGACAGATATCTCCCCAGAGTTGGCCTCTAAAATTCCTGATATCAGCCCTAGTAAAGTGGTTTTGCCGCAACCACTAGGCCCGTAAAGAAATAACCGTTCGCCAGCTTTAACTTTAAACTCCGGAATATCTATAAGAAGCGTGGAGTTTTGGTATGAAAACTTTACTTCATTTAATGCTAAGACTACATCCGACATCGACCTACTCTCAAACCACCTCTAAAGCTCTACGCTACCACCATCTTTCCTGATGACTTGAGTTTTGTGGCTTTGTTCGAGCGGAACCACTTTCAACTCGTGGATACCGGGGAAAACTTTGGAAAAACCAAACTCTAGTTTCGAGCCCTTAAGCAATTTTTTGCAGCTAAATACGTAGCTAGCATGAACTTCACTATGCTCACCTTGAAGCTGCCTAGACTTCTTTCGCCGATAGCCATAGACCTTCTTCTTGGCCTTTTTCTGCGAAACTACCTTTGCAGAAGAGGACTCTAGCTTACAGCCTAGTTGCGGCTCAAACTTAAACAACTTCAGCGCAGCGCTCTTAAGAGTATCTAAACCTGCCTTCTGCTTTTTTTTATCTTCAGGTTTAACCGGAGTATGCTCAAACCCATAAATGCTTTCTGAGTCTACAGTTAGCCTTGCTTCCAACTTGTTAGCCTTTTCAGTACTAATTGCTAAAGTCGCATGATGATGAACATGCGCATGATAGCCTTTGCGAGCTTCGGCCTTCTCCATAAGAAGAGTTGCCGCAAGCAATACCCATAATGATAAATAACTAAGCTTCAAAACTCCCTCCTCAATGCACCATACCGTCATGAGCGTGTCCTTGCTCTAATTCTTCGGCTGTTGCTTCTCTAGTAGCGATGACTTCGACATCGAAATTTAAAGTCATTCCTGCCAATGGGTGATTTCCATCAAGCACAACATCTTCCTCTCCGACCTTAACTACCGTGACTACCGTAGGGCCACCTTCGGTATCAAGCTCAAGCTGGGCGCCTTCCTCAAGAAGCGAACGATCTTCAAAAACCGATATAGGTACCGTAATAACAGCTTCATCCTCTGCTATACCATAAGCATCCTCTGGGGGAATTTCTATTTGAAATTTATCGCCTACTTTCCTACCCAATAATTCACTTTCTAAGCCGGAGATAACCTGGCCATGGCCAAGTAAAAACATAAGTGGTTCGCCACCGACAGAGCTATCTATTAAGTCCCCTTCAACACCTTTCAAGGTATAGTGAATCGAAACCACCTGGTCATTATCTATCTCCATTTTCGCTCCTTAAAGATTTTCTTGTCACCACAGAATAGCTATTAAACGCCAAAGTTACAATCAAGTACTATTCTAACAAGCTTCTTAGCATCCATGCCGTTTTCTCATGAATCTGAATCCTTTGTGTAAGCAGATCTGCGCTAGCCTCATCGCCTGCATGATCGGTATCTTTAAAAACCTCTCGCGCGGTCCGAACAACAGCTTCCTGGCCCATAACTAATTGCCGGATCATCTCATCAGAAGACTCGTCACCTTGAGCGTCAGCTATAGAAGTAAGCTCAGAAAATGCTGAGTAGCTCCCTGGGGCGACAAAGCCTAGAGCACGAATCCTTTCCGCAATCATATCGACAGCGGTAGCTAGCTCGGTGTACTGCACTTCAAACATCGTA
>JANQHA010000066.1 GCA_028282865.1 Oligoflexales bacterium | reverse complement strand
AGGTTAAAGCCTCCAAAGATAGCGGTATCAAAGTTGAAGGGGTCGAATACGACAAAAAGACGATGGACGTGGTGTTGACTCAGTTAACGAGCCACTCGTGGAAGGTTTCGGTAAATTTGAAGTCTGGAATTGATCATGGTTTTTTAAAAGATACGATTTTTATTAAAAACACTAGTAAGTCACTACAGAAGCTGCCGGTGTTAGTCAGAGCTAATGTTAAGGGAAACTTCGTTTTTAGCCCGCCATACCTCGAATTTGGTGCTGTAGAGAATCAGCAATTGTCAATACGGTCCGTTCAAATTAAAGAGCTTGGGAAATATCAAATTACTGGAACCCGAACCGAATTGAACGTGAATGGTTATAAGGTAGGCCCATCTAATGACTACTTGAAAGTAGACCCATCCGGAGAGACCGGAAAGATTTCTTTTGCCCTTACTAATAAGGACGGGAAGTCAGGTAGTGTTCATGGTAAAGTATTCTTCGAGACCAATGACCCGCTTCAGAAAGAGTTTGCGGTCGATTTCTATGCATTCTTTCGGTAGGGGATTGTCAATATGAACGATTATCTAGCATGGTACATTGTCTCCGGAGCTTTATTTGTTCTAGGAACTGTCACGTATTTTATTGTGATGCCAAAAGTAGAAAAACCAAATTCAAACGAGTCTTCCTAATAACGCAGTCTTGTTGGCATCTATAATTTCGACCGGCTGTGTTTGCCCAACCAAGTCATGTTCTGATGCAACTTTTACAAGACGGAATTCATTGGTTCTGCCGTAAAAACAATTTGCTTCTTTTTTGCTAGGGTAAGCAAATAAAACTTCTCTGGTCTTTCCAATTTCTTCCTTATTGAGCGCAATTGTGATGTTATCTTGAAGATGATTTAGCTTCTTTAGCCTTGCTTGCTTGGTGGCTTCAGGAACTTGCTCCTTAAACCTTATAGCTGCAGTATTTTTTCGTGGAGAGTACATAAATGAGAAAACAAAACTGTATCGAACCTGTTCAACCAAGTTTAATGTGTTTTCAAATTGCTGCTCGGTTTCGCCGGGGAAGCCAACGATAAGATCAGTAGATAAAGCAAAGTCTGGATTGTTGGCGCGTAACCAGTGAACTCGCTCTAAGTACTCTGCAACCGTTACTTTACGCTTCATTCTTTCTAGGACGTCATCGTCACCACTTTGTACAGGAAGGTGTAGATAGTTCCCCAGTTTGGGAGTTCTAGCAAATAACTCTGCTAGCGAAAAGGTAAAGTCGTGCGGGTTCGAGGTAGTAAAGCGCAGCCTTTCTAGGGTTGGGATGGCAGCGACTTGCTCCAATAGGTTTACAAACGGGCTGCGATTTGGCTGGCTTTGACTTGAGTCCGTCAAGAGATCGTTACCGTAGCTGTTAACATTCTGTCCAAGAAGGGTGATCTCCCGAGCTCCGTCATTCAAAAGAGACCGGCATTCATTGATGATGGCTTCTGGCTGCCGCGAGATTTCTCGCCCTCTAGTAAACGGTACCACGCAGAATGTGCAAAAATTATCGCAACCTTGGGTTATGTTAACGTACCTGCTGATTTCAGTTTTGCCAGACACGTTTGGTTTTGAAAAGTTAGTAACATCTGGCTCCGGGTAACCTTTGGTCTCACGTTTAAACCCTACCGATATTGCGGGTAGCCTGCTTTTCTCTCGTTCTTTGAGTAGCTGGGGAAGCTCCAATATTTTACCAGGTCCAAATAGAACATCTATTTGTGGAGCAGCTTTGAGCAACTTTTTGCCCTCTGCTTGGGCTACGCACCCTGATACGGCGATCTTAAGTGACGGCTTTTGTGTTTTGAGCTCTTTTAATTTTCCCAGACGACTAAGAACTTTGTGTTTGGCTTTTTCTCGAATATGGCAGGTGTTTAGTAGTACTAAGTCCGCATCATCTTCCTTGTCAGTTAAGGTATAGTTTTCTTCTTGCAACATGGATAGCATGTTCTCGCTATCTGCGACATTCATTTGGCAGCCCCAGGTCTCGATTAATACCTTTCGACTTTTTGACGGTGATTCGCTACTTGGATTGAGCACAGACATTATCTCCTGCGATTCTTTTTTTTCTGTTTTTGAGCTTGCTTGCGTAATTTTTTCTGCTTATCTCGATCGAATTTTTTCTTAGTTGCTGAAGATTTAGTTGGACCACCACCGCCACCAAATAGTGCACCAAGATCACCCATACCCGGCATACCACCACCCGCCATTGCTTGGGCCATCTTTTTAGCCTGGCCAAGCTGTGCAAGCCCGCCCATTCCAGGTATCTTTCCGAGCAGCCCCATATTTTTTCCAAGCATGCCTAACATTTTTTTCATTTGACTAAACTTTTTAATCAGGTCCTGGACATCGTTGTTGGTTCTGCCCGAACCTTTTGCAACCCTATCGACGCGACTGCTTGTATTAAATAGTCGGTGATCTATTCTCTCTGCTTTGGTCATCGAGTTAATCATAGCTTTGGTCTTGACTAGCTCTTTGTCGTCGATATCTGCCCCGTTTGGCATTAATCCTTGCATAGGCAGCTTAGCTGCGATGTCTTTCATAGAGCCCATTTTTTGAATCATTGAGATTTGTTCATAAAAATCATTGAAGGTGAATTGACCACGAAGCATTTTCATGGCTTTTTCTTCGCTGTCATCTTCGACGACTTTTTCGAAGTCTTGCATGAGACCGACTACGTCGCCCATACCAAGAATTCTGCTTGCTAGCCCCTCTGGCCGGAATTCTTCGAGTCTGTCTAACTCCTCTCCCATACCAAGGAACTTTATTGGCTTGCCAGTGATTTCCTTGATACTAAGGGCCGCGCCACCTCTAGCGTCACCGTCAAGCTTGGTCATGATAACGCCGTTCAAATCTAGCCGGTCGTTAAAAGCTTTTGCCGTAGTGACGGCATCCTGCCCCATCATCGCATCGCAAACAAACAATATATTATCTGGAGAGGTGTGGGTTTTGATGTCTTCCAATTCCTGCATGAGGGTATCGTCTATCGTTAGTCGGCCCGCAGTGTCGAAAAGTATTGTATTACAATTTAGCTCAAACGATTTTTGAACAGCCTCTTTACAGATTTCTACAGGCGAAGCGCCTTGACGGTGATATATCGGAACGCCGATCCGATCTGCTAGAACTTTTAACTGCTCAACCGCCGCAGGTCGGTAGATATCTGCTGCTACCAGCAGCGGCTTCTTTTTCTGTGACTCTATAAGGTATTTAGTTAGTTTACCGGTCGAGGTCGTTTTACCACTACCTTGAAGCCCTACCATCATGATAATTGCGGGACGATTGCTCGGAAAGTTTAGAGAACTATCAACCGGCCCCATAAGGTTTTCGAGCTCAGTCTGACAAGCTTTGACAAAATGATCGGCTGCCGAGACCTTCAGCTTTTTTTGGCCTTTACCCGCTCGCAATTGAACTGTTTTACCTAATACATCTTCGCGAACCTTGCTGACGAAATTTTTAGCGATTCCGTACTCGACATCGGCGTCGAGCAGGCTTGTTTGCACTTCGCCTAAGGCTTCACTGAGGTTTTCTTCTGTGAAAGTAGTGGTACCGCTGATTTTCTCTTTAGCTTTTGAAAAACCTTCGCTTAGAATGTCTAGCATGCTTGTGTCGGCTCCTGATGAGACTTAAATATATAAAATGTTCTGTATATCCTAGGGCTTAGCTTAGGTCTAGTGATTCTTTAGTCTCTTGACTGTGATGGCTCGCTATTATGCAATTTTTCTGCAGTTATACCCCTGAATTCTAAAGGAATTTAGTGCACTTATTGTCTCCAGAATATAATTGTTATATTAGTGTGTTTTAGGGTGAAGTAATAGCCTCAAAAGTAGCCTTCTCTGACTATAGCAACTGTTACGGTGTGTCAAAGAAATCTATCGTTGTCTGAAATGGTGGAGCAGCCAAAATGAAAGTTATAGTTTTGCCTATCTTGACTATAGTCTTCTTTGTTTTCAGTGTTAATGCTCTGGGAAAATCAGGCGGGGTCTATGTGACTGAGGTTGACCTGGAAAGTCGCTACCTTTATCTTCTAGATCGTAAAGGTGAGCTAGTAATCTACACTCACCGCCAGCCTGGTAATCCTGCCGAAATTAAAATTGATACCGATAATTTGTCTCTAGTTTTGAAGTATATGATTCCAGATTTCTGGCGTGATGATGAAAACTTTGTTGAGCATGAATTGGTTTTCGAAACCAAGTCACAATTAGAG
>JANQHA010000613.1 GCA_028282865.1 Oligoflexales bacterium | reverse complement strand
ACTCTATCACCAATCGCATCGTTCGTAGGTTCGGTAAGGATATCGAGTACTGGGGCAAAGTTTAAATTTATGCCAAGACTTTTCAAAGCGGTCCCGACTTTATGTCCGTAGTTCTCGATAAACTTCAAAGAAGCCTCATCGGTAGAGCCAGAGCAAAGATCTAGTGCCGGCCCTTCATTAGGAAACGAACCTTTGATCCTTCGCACTCTTCCGCCTTCTTGATCGATAGCAACGATAAAAGGTGGGGTATTCTGAGACCGTAAAGATTGTAACGATTGGTTGAGTTCGGTAAGGTTTAGGTAGTCTTCAGGAATATTTCTTGAAAACAGAGTTACTCCAGCTGGGGGCTGGCCTTTAAAAAAAGCCCGTTCTTCGTCCGATAGGGTTTGCGCCTCAATTGCGGCAAGGATAATTTGAGCTGCTTTTGACAACTAAATCGACCTACTCGTCAATAATCTGCAAGATGTATCTTTTAGATAGCTTGGCAGCTGCGCAGTTCAGTATGGTTCGAATCGCGTCTGCAGTCCTGCCTTGCCGGCCGATGACTTTGCCGATATCTTCCTTTGCTACCTTGAGCTCAATAATATTAGTTTGATTGCCTTCAATTTCACTGATTTCAATGCAGTCAAGATCATCTACTAAGGCCTTTGCAATGTATTCCACTAAATCTTTCATAGAAACTTCCATAACACACCATGTCCCGTTACCAGTTCAGCCTATTGTACCAAAAACAATAAAAACTCCAGTTCCTAATTATAAGTTTATATGATATCGGTCCTCAAGAAAAGGAGATCATGCTATGGCGAAGCTAGAAACGGAGCACACATTTTTAGGTAATATTAATCAGGTCTATGAAGGGCTTAGGCAGTATGAACGATATCCCGATTATTTACCGGGAGTTACAGGAATATCGGTTCTGCCGGCAAAATCTTCCGAGTCAACTTGCCGGATTCGTTATGAGCTTAAGATTATTAAGGAATTTTATTATACCCTCAATATGTACGAGGAAGCTCCACACTCGATTTGGTGGGATCTCGACGAATCGAATATTATGAAAGCCAACAATGGTTCATGGAAGCTAGCCGAAGCTGAAGATAAGACTAAAGCGGTATATACCTTAGATATTAAGCTAAAAGGCCTAGTACCTCGCGCCGTAACCGATAAAGTCGCCGAAGCAAACCTTCCTGGTATGCTCAGTGGTTTTCAAAAGCTCATTCAAGATGCGGCTGCAGAGTCATGAAATCCAATTGATCTATAAAATCTTTCGACAAACGGAGCAATAAAGTCAGGGTTATCCATATGCACATGGTGATGCCCGTCTACCTCGTGATAAACCAGGTCGGGAATGTATTTTTTTCTTTGAGATAATATATCTGAGTCAAACATTGTGTTTTGCTTCGCTCGAATGAGTAGAGTGGGGCAGGTAATACAACTTATCAATGCCTGCACTTGACTCTCGCTAAACGGGTGTGCCGTTTTTAGTCTAAGCCTCGCATCTGTGCGCCAGGTGAAACCTCCTTCCACTGGTATCAGTGCTCTTTCTACGAGTAGCCTCGAAGAGGCTTCTGAGAGATTTCCAACTGCGGTTCTTGCAGCGACGGCATCATCAATGGTTTCGTAAATAGGAAATAGTTTTTGTTTAAGACGTTTACGCTGACGCAGGTGTGTTCGCAGCTGATCCCGAAAGCTGTCATCTTCGGCACTCAGCGGGCCTAATCCATCAATGCATGCGAGGCTTAAGACTCTTTCGTTTACGACACTTGCTACTAGAGATGCAATTCCAGCACCCATGGAATGACCCAGCAGATGGAAGCTCTCCCAGCCTAAACCATCGGCAATCGCGAGAACATCGTGGATTGCATCTACGAAGTGATGAACAGTGCCGTCAGGCTTATGGTCTGACTTCCCGTGGCCGGGAAAATCAATCGCCGTGATGCGCCTATTTGACAGGTGCTCAGCAATGGGTTTAAAGGAATGAGAGTTGTCTAACCAACCGTGCAGTGCCAGAATATTTTCTTGTGACTCCGGATTCCACTGAACGGCCTTGATTTCTCCAATACTTGTTTCAATCGTTGTTTCGATAAAGGGTACTTGATTAGGTGCCATAAGGTTTACCTATACGTATTGGCCTTTGCGAATCTTCTCCACAATTATCTTCTCTGGCATTGTGACATCGCGCGGGTCTACCATGAAGAACGCTTGCTGCTCGCAGCGCCTTTTGTTTTTTAGCAACCAATTAAGAACTTCTACGATCCCTTTGTTCTTCTTTGACTGAAAAAAAGGATCGTTTCCCAGTGCATCTCGTGCTTTTTTTAATGAGCGTGCGTCGGAGCTATTGTCCTCTCTAACTGGATAGTCTGCCAAGTCAAAGTTTTTGATATCCTCTGGCAGTACTCCAAGAAAGTTGACATCTGGTGCGGAGTAGTCAGAGTTTCGGATCAAAGACGCAGCCGAGCCAGCTTTTAGCGTTCGATAGATATTTTGAACGGTATAGGCATCAAGATCTCCAAAAAAGAAGATAGGAATTTTTAATTGATCTTGAATTCTTTTGACCCAGCCCCTTACGGCGTTAGACGGGACTCCTTGTGCA
>JANQHA010000578.1 GCA_028282865.1 Oligoflexales bacterium | reverse complement strand
CTAGAATCTCGACCGACTTGTTACGCCTCATGGTAGATAGCGCGGGAATAGCAAACGCAGCTGTTTTACCGCTACCGGTTTGCGCCTGGGCTATCAAATCACCACCGGTCATCACATGAGGTATGGATTGCTGCTGAATGGGAGTTGGTGACTGGTAGCCAGCCTGTTCAATTCCTTTTAGAGTTTTTGGGCCCAAACCAAAGCTCGAAAAATCTACAAAAAGGCTATCACTATCCGCTTGGTTCCCATCTTGGGACAAGCTCGTATCTTCTAAAACCATGAAAGTTTTGCTCCTGCTCACTGGTAGGCTCGTCCTACCGAATGCAGGAGAAGCTAAATAAAATGCGAGATGGTGCCTTATAAACCTTTATTGCCTATTTATCAAGCAAACAATCGATCCACTCATAACCTGCCAATCTGAAAAGTTAATATAGCAATTCTAATGGTCATTATATAAGATTTTCACTAACAGAACGGTAGGTTGCGCTTGAACAGTTTATTAAGACTCTAAAAAACATCTCGGCTAAAAGGAGCTAGTATGTCGATTCACCAGCACAGTTTTCCAAATGAATCAGCGGACTATAGGGTCTCTCGAAACAAGCTTCTTCTAGCAGAGATGGAGCTTCGCGAGAAAATTGAAGAGGTAGCGGCATTGCGGCGGCAGCTTCCTTCTGGCGGTCAAATTAAGGAAGATTATATATTTGAAGAGCTTGAATTGACCTCTGGAGAGGTAAAAACTAGACGCTTTTCTGAGCTCTTTAACGGAAAAGCAAACCTAATCATGTACAGTTATATGTTCGGTGACACCTGGGAAAATCCGTGCCCTTCATGCACTGCTGTCATTGATGGTTTCAACGGCTATTCTCACCATGTCCGTCAGCAGGTCGAATTAGTGGTCACAGCTAAAGCTTCCTGCGAGAAGCTCTTTAAATTAGCTAAGGGCCGAGGCTGGAATAACATCAGACTGGTTTCTGACAAAAAAAACACCTACCACCAAGACTACTTAGCCCAATTTGGCAGCGAAGAAAAGCTGATTCCAATGCTAAACGTTTTCGTGAATCAAGACTCCGAAGTCAGGCATTTTTGGGCAACAGAGATGGTATTTTGCTCCAAAGAAGGCCAGCATCCTAGGCATGTCGATTTGATCTGGCCGCTATGGAACCTACTAGACATGACGCCTCAGGGCAGAGGAAATGACTGGCTACCAAAAGTAACATATTAGCCGGCTAATCGGCTCTAACCCTAACGGCAACTAAACTGTCAGAGAAGATATGCTTCTTAAGCGGTAGTTAAGGATTTTTAGAAATCAGCCGTCAATAGTAACTCGTTGAAACGAAAAAGATTAGTCCATATTTTTTAGATAATAACAATTTAGCTTTGTAGTACAAATTTACCTAATTTTATCCGAGAAGTTCCGATAATAGGGTATGAAGTTGTTGAACTTAAGTTTCGTTGGGTGACAGTAGTGAATCTGAAAGTAACTGGAAAGATAATCCTCCTATGTATTTCTCTGGTTCTAATAACATCAATAATACTTGGTGGCTTCGGGCTCTATAAGAACCGGCAAACCCTAACCGAATCGACTATCAAGAAAAAAGAGAATCAAATTAAGCTAATTTCGGCTTACATTCACTCGAAACTAGACGAGCTTAAAAATGACGTCCAGTTCCTTAGCTATACCCCGCCAATAAGTGGCCTAATCAGAGCAAGAAATGGCGGCGGCTACGATAAAGCCCAAAAATCAACTACTAAGCAATGGAAAGACCGGCTCGCAACGATTTTTTTAGAGCTTATGCACGCGAAGAAGCATTACGTCCAAGTTAGGCTTATAGGTTTAGAAGACAACGGCAAAGAGCTAGTTCGAGCAGAGAGGGTCGGGACCAGAATACGTAGAAGTTTAGAAGATGAGCTACAAGGCAAGAAGTCGGAAAGCTACTATAAAAAAGCATTGTCTCTAGACCGAAATCAAATCTTTTTATCAAAATTTTCTGCAAATAAAGAGTTTGGTAAAATAACCTTACCAATCCAGATGGTTCTTAGGGCAGCAACTCCAATATACGAAACTAGAAAAAAACCATTCGGGTTTATTATCATCAACATCAACTACAACCAAATATTTTCGAGCCTAAAATACTTAACATCGGGAGATTCAGACTACTTTGTCGCGGACAGCGACGGCAATATCCTACTTCACTCTAATCCAAAATTTAACATTGGTAGAGACCTGAGTACCATCAAAAAAATAAATGATTACATGCCGGAGCTTAGCGCGATCTTTGAAGAAGATAAGAATATAATAACCAAAGAAATCCACAAAAATACTGATAAGGTAGTCGTTTCTAAGAAGCTAAGATATGACCCCGTCAACCCATCAAAGTATCTATCAATTTTCTTAATCACAGATAAGTCTAAAATTATTAAAAAAGTAAATGAAGGAACAAGACAAGATCTCCTTATTATTTCGCTACTAATCATTTTTTCAGTCATCTTATCATCTTATTTCTCCAAATTTATTACCGGTCCAATTAAAAAGCTAACCACTTTTGCAGAGAATATTGGCAAAGGAGACGGTACGGTAAACATCGATCCTGGCATAAAATCTCAGGACGAGATCGGGGCTTTAGCGCAGAAACTGACCCAGATGTCTAGTGAAATAGACCGTAAAAACCTAGCGTTACTTAATCAGAAGGATGCCTTAGATCATTCAGCTATCGTCGCGGAGACCGATTCTAAAGGTCGAATCACTTATGTGAATGATAAGCTACTAGAAGTCTCTAAATACTCTAGAGAGGAACTTCTCGGGCAAGATCACCGGATTTTAAACTCTGGGCACCACCCCAAAGAATTCTTTGTTGACCTGTGGAAGACCATTTCTAAAGGAGAGCCCTGGCAAAACGAGGTTTGCAACCGTGCAAAAGACGATTCCATCTACTGGGTCGATACCACGATCTTCCCGGTAAGAGACGGCAAAAAAATTAGCAAATACGTCGCTATTAGGTTTGATATCACTGACCGAAAAATAGCTGAGGACAAATTGATCGAGGCGAAAGAATCAGCCCAAAGAGCGACAAGATCAAAATCAGAATTTCTAGCAAATATGAGTCATGAAATCAGAACCCCCATGAATGGAATCATAGGATTTACGACCCTTTTATTAGACCAGAACCTAACAAAAGAACAAGAAGACAATGTAAATATCATTAGGAACTGCGGAGAGCATCTATTAGTGCTTATCAACGACTTTCTCGACTTCGCTAAGATCGAGTCTGGAAAGTTACAGATAGAAAATCACCCTTTCGATATAGAGCAAGCATTTGACTCGCTAACCTATATCGTCGACCATTTAGCCTCCCAAAAAGGAGTCAACGTCGATATTTCAGTATCCCCAAACATCCCAAGAAATATTGTATCCGACCCAACCAGGCTAAGACAGATTCTTATCAATCTAGTATCTAACGCAGTAAAATTCACTTCGGAAGGTAATGTTTGGATCAAGGTCGATGCGGTACCAAAAGAGGGAAAAACATATGAATACCACTTTTCGGTCAAAGACACAGGGATAGGAATATCTCAAGAGAACATCACGAAATTATTTACAGTCTTTGCACAGGCTGATGCTTCGACCACTAGAAAATATGGTGGAACTGGACTCGGACTGTCAATCTGTAAGAAGCTAGTGGAGCTAATGGGTGGAAAGATATGGGTTGAAAGTGAAGTAGGCGTAGGATCGACCTTTCATTTTACAATCGTCGCGGAGACCGTCGAGGCTAAAGACGTAAAGCAGTACAAAGATAAGAAAGAGAATGTTGACACCAACCTAGGCAATAACAAACCACTAAAAATTCTAATTGCCGAAGACAACAAGATCAATCAAAAGCTTAGTCTAGGACTGCTATCAAAACTCAACTACCAAGCAGATGTCGTAGAGAATGGTAAGATAGCTTTAGATGTAACGCTTAAAAGCAATTATGACGTCATATTAATGGATGTTCAGATGCCCGAGATGGACGGTTTGGAGTCTACTCGCCAGATATGTCGAAAAATGCCTGGAGACAAAAGGCCCGTAATAATTGGACTGACAGCAAATGCGATGTCTGGGGATAGAGAAAAGTGTTTATTAGCTGGTATGAGCGACTACGTACCAAAACCAATTAGGCTAAAATCTCTGGCCGATGCACTGGAAAAAGCATATGACACTCTTGTAGAGAGCAATAGAGTTCCAGGAGAGAGTAAACCTGATGACAACGCTAAGCAAGCTAGTTAGTGTTACCCAGAAGTCTTATAAATAATTTTGTACTCGTCAGCTGGCAAACTTCTCGGAGATCTTCTTTAGAATTGATTCATTACTAAACTTAACTATGTACTCACCGAGCTGCTCTTTTTCTATCTCGTCAATAAGAGATTGATTAGAGATACTAGAGTTGAAGATAACTGGGATCGAAAAATCAGGAATATTTTTAATTTTCCTAATCATTTCTATTCCATTCATTTTTGGCATCTCAATATCGGTAAATATTAGATCATAATCAATATGTCTATTACTAATAGCTTCATAGCCTTCTTGCCCATCTTTTGCAAAGTGACAGATGGCCCCTTGTGAAGCCAATATTTTCTCAAGCTTCTTTCGAAAAAGTTCAGAATCTTCAACAATCAAGATATTCTTTCCGGCAAGCCAATCTGAGTCGGCTGACTTGGGTGGCGAGGGGGTCGAACTATCAGTCAAGACACCTAGGTCGTGGAGAATATTCTCTATATCTAGCATATGCATCAAACCATTCTTAGATCGAATTAGACCGTTAAATAAATGAGAAGACTCTTTATCTAAAACAACTGGTACCGGTAACACATCTCGATTATGTATTGCCTCAATACGCTTGGTGCTATCGACAATGATACCCACTACCAACCTGTGAAGCTGGCAAAGTATCAGCCTTTTAGACTCGGCTCTGTCTGCTTTGGTCGTCTGAGATTCCACAATCACGTCTTCATTAACTATAGCTCCGATATCCAACACTGGTACTGGACCCAGCCGATGATCATAAAGACCAATAAATGGGTGGTTAGAACGCGGTAGAGGAGATAATTCACCAGCTTCAATAACCTCTAAAACTTTCTGAACATTGATACAGAGTAGAATTTCCTTGTCGGAAATATTAATGCCAAATGGCACCACTACGAGATTACCAAACTCTTCTTTTGGAAGTATTTTCTCCGCGCCGCTCATACCGCACTCGCCCTTAGGTTATCGAATTCATCTCCGGTGAGTAACTGCACTGGATGACCGCCAATATTAAGTATTGCGTCATTAATATCGCAGGAGTTAATCTCTACCCTCTTTGCCTTTTTAATGACTAGTCCGAACATAAAACCTTGGTCAACCTCAATAATCAGTATCCGGTGATCTTTTGAAATAGCATTAATCGGTCTTTTGGATGGTTCCAAAAAGTCCATGATCGGAATGATCTGACCTCTCAGGCTGATAACTCCGATATGGCCGTTTCTCTTCTGTGGGTAGGGAGTGATGTTTTTGGCCTCCACCACTTCACAAACCTGTGATATCTCTATGGCGTACTGAGATTCTTTGTAAAAGAAATGAATATAGACTTCACTTTTAGGTATATCTCGCGTGTCCAAGTCAATAGACTGCTGTGAAATAATATTGCTAAGATGCATGGTCTAGTACCTCCATCTGCGCATTGGGTTTTTTTGACTCAATAATATCAATTCCTAACTTATCCAGAGATAAGATAAACGCCGGTTCACCTGTAGCTAAAATGGATACACCATTTAAGTAAGAAAAGTCTGGACAACCCGTTGGCAGTGGCTTAACGATCAACTCCGTATTTGCCTCGATAGAATCAGCAACAAAAGCAAGCTTCCTTCCATTTACATTAGCTACGCATACAAATATGCTAGAGCTAACATGGCTAGAAGCACAATCATCGTTATCAAAAAAATCATTTAAAAATACGCACGGAGTAAACTCCCCGAGTAGGTTAACTAGAAAGCCATCTCGATTAGTAGATATGTCTTTTTTTGTCATAGTGTAGGTGGCAACTATATCGTGGGTTGGAACACCATATAGCTGATCACCAACCCTCAAAATCAAAGCTGGTATCACTGAAAGCCCAATAGGGAGGTGAAGAGAGAACGTGGTGCCAGAGCCAATTTCCGTATCGATAGTAATCTTGCCGCCGGCTTTATCAATATAGGTTTTCACCGCATCCATCCCAACTCCGCGTCCTGAAACGTCACTGACCTGTTCAGCAGTGGAGAAGCCGGGCGCAAATATAAGTTGCAACATTTCCTGCTCCGAGTTAACGCGAGATACGTCGAGACCCTTTTTCTCTGCCGAAGCCAAGATAGCTTTGGCATCTATTCCCTTACCGTCATCAGATATTTCAATAACGGCTTCATTTCCAGCTATATAAGCAGTTAAGTTAATATTGCCAGTAGACTCTTTACCTACCGCAACTCGGTCTTCCGGTTGTTCAACACCATGATCCATGGCATTTCTTATCAAATGAATCATAGGGTCAGCTAGAGAATCTAATATCTTCTTGTCCATTTCTGTCTCTGAACCAGCTAGGTTGACATCTATTTTTTTTGAACTACTGGAACAATATGTTCGTACAGTCTTTTCCATTCTAGTAAAAAGGCTTTTAACAGGAGTCATTCTCATAGACAGGACAATATTCTCCAACTCAACGATTCTCTGACGAAGGGAGTTATCTAAAACCTCCCACTGCATGAAAAACTCATCTCTAATTTTTGAGGACTTTGATTCCTCCTCCAGTAAATGAGCTATCTGGTTTCTGATAAGAAATATCTCAGTAGTTATATCATGATTTTTTTGAATACGATCAACTGGTACACGAATCATTTCCTGGTTTTTAGGTTTCCGCTCAGTTTGACTAGTTGATCCTGATTTATTATCGGTATCAGATGGACTGGTCGTATTGGCAGAGGCGCCCTTAGCACCTTGCTCAGACTCCACTTCTCCTTGATTTCTATCCCCATCTATCTGGCTCTGTAGTAAATCCTCAAGTTTATCTACTTCAATGCGCAGATCATCAAGAACCTGCTGATCAACAAGATCTAGATTTCCTTTATATTCAGTCAACCGAGTTTCTAATTGATGAGCTTCTTCTTTCAACGCGTTCATCTTAAATATTGCAGAACCACCTTTTAAAGTGTGGACTCCGCGGTATATAGCATCCAGTCGTTCTGATTTATTATCTGACTCTAAAAACCCCTCGAAAGCTTCATAAATGCCTTCGATATTTTCCTTCGCTTCCTCTATAAAAGCAACTAGGAGTTCTTCATCAGTATCCATTTCCATGAGTATTACGCCACCTTCTGTGATGCATTTTGATCACTTGGACCTTTGCGAGTTCTGCTTTCCAGCACCGCCAACGTTTCGATACTTTGCATTAACTTCTCTGATAGACATTGAATCTTGTCTTCTAATAAGTCGCTCGCACCTTCGACGTTCTGGATTGATTCCTGCGATTTTTCTGCAAGCCGCGCCACTTCATGAGCCACAATGGCAAAACCACGACCTGCTTGCCCTGCCCTAGCGGCCTCGATCGATGCATTTAAGGCCAGCAGATCGGTTTTACCAGAAATATCCCGGACCACACCGACCATTTTATTTATCTCCCCAACAGAGGAAACCAACTCGCTAAATGTTTTCTGAAGATCGTGCAGTTGCGAACTTAACAAATTCATCTTAGCGACATAGTTTTGCCGAGCTTTTTCATTACTTGCAGCCATAATAATATCTCCCTAAACTACGAAGCCCTCTTTAGCTTTCCTAATTCTAAATCGTCAAACCAATCAAAAAACTTCTCGACATTTTCACCTTTAAAAATAGCGCCATGTTGTGGGCAGATCATTTTTACCCCTAACTTCCTAACCCTATTTAGCCATATATCTTTTGCAGAGTTAGATGGCATCCATCTTAAGTGAAACTTTTCCATAAATTGAGTATGTGCTTCAAAATCCTCGACAAACATTCCATGATCAACAGGCAATAAAGCCGCACCAACATCTCCCGTAAACAATATACCTGAACAAGGGTCAAATAGATGGAAGTTACCGGCTGAGTGTAAATGGTGAGCAGGGACCAGCTGAAATGAGCTCTGGCCTAATGTAAGCTGTAGGCCTTCATCTGGGATTTGAACAAAGTTACTAGAAAATTCATTACCGAAATGAGAGACAAAGCCTTCCCAAAGCCATGACAAGTATATCTTTGCGTCAGGCGTAAGTGCCATCCAAAGCGGCAAGGACGACATGATATCGGGGTCCTGATGGCTACAAAGAAAGGCTTTAATGGTATTTAGCTCGACATGCTCTGAAACTGCAGTCAGCACATTTGGAAATATCTCAACCCCCCCTGGATCGATCAATATCGTTTCGTCCTGGCATTGAACCAGGTATTCGTTAGTATCTATAATCGAGTCCGGCTTTGAAGAGTCTCTTCCAAATACGACCCATTGAATATTTCCATCATCATATAAGACAGTTTTTTTCATTTTTCACGCTCCCCTTGCCGTAGCTGACTGCGCAGTAGACTTAAACACCCAAGTGAATCCTCGGAAACTCTCATACTCTTTAGTTATTAGCGCCAGAAGTTCTTCTAAAGAGTCTGCAAGCGGGCTGATATTCTGCTCACCGGAATGATCGCTGAATAGATCAGCCTCCACTCTAATAGATGTTAAAGCCAAAAAGAGCCTATTAAGTAGGTCTTCAAAACGTCTTAAGATCCGGTCAAACGATCTCGCTATACGAGACACCCGACTCACCGCCGCCTGTATAACTTCTTGGTTTTTCCTAATCGCTTCCCCTATAATGACTCGATTGGCCTTGCGATCAACTCCTGATATAGCTAAGCAAAGTTTGTCGACACGTTTTGTCACTACAACGGCAGATAGGGCAAATTTTGTCGACTCTCCTATATTGCCTAATAAGTCACTAAGCTCACTCTTCATCTTCCGAGAAGTCTTTTCTATCTGGCTGGCAAGCTCTGAAAACACCCGCATCTGACTTCCAGTCTGACTGGCCAGAATCGATGCATTGATAGATATGTCTTTTATTTTCTCTACAGCCACATCGATCCGCAGGACTTGCTCGCGTAGTTCAGTACAACGGGTATAGAGTAGATTTACGTTATCTTTTCTACTGCACATTAATTCAATCCAACAGTGAATCTACAGTTAATTTAACTGATATTTAACTTGATAAAACTTGCTTCGGAAAGAATCGGCCAATGCTAAAGCAAAAAAAGATATTTTTCATGAGTACTTACATTCCAATTAGGCTAATAAATATTCGAAAACCTATAAATAACATATAGAGGTAAGAGCTTAAGAAGCTTTCTATTTGTCCTTATTTTTTTGAAAACACCAATACAAGATCAATGCCCCCTTAACTGATGAAATCCGTAGGTTTCTTACGCTAAATCGCAGGGTAATGATTATCTATATCAATTTACCTGCGTTACAAATAATACCAACTGCAAATTGAATTTATCGATATTACAAGTGGAAACTTTGAGGTATCTAACACCACTATCAATTGTTATAAATAAAGGTCGAATAATTATACGCTGAAAGGGCACCCGGTGATCGTTAAACACTTTTTTGACCCAGATACATATACTCTTAGCTATATTGTTCATAACAAAGGAAACCAGTCAGCAATCATTATTGATCCAGTATGGGATATTGATATAGCTTCAGGGAACATGACTACGAAATCTGTTGATATTTTAATATCATACTTGAAGGACCATAGTCTGACTCCGGAAATATGCCTTGAGACTCACGCCCATGCCGACCATATAAGCGGAGCTCAGATTCTAAAGAGGCTCTTTCCAAGCATGAAAGTCGCTGTTAGCAGCAGAATAACCTCCGTGCAGGAGACATTTGCAAAAGTATTTAATATAGAAAGTGATGTTCCTGCCGATGGCTCTCAGTTCGATTACCTTTTTGAAGATTTTGAAGAGATTGAGATCGCCGGGCTATCAGTGAAGTCTATCCCGACTCCTGGTCATACACCAGCATGCAGCTCGTACTTAGTAGAAGACGCCCTATTTACTGGTGACGCAATCTTTATGCCCGACTACGGAACCGGTCGCTGCGATTTCCCCGGAGGAGACGCTACAAAACTGTACAACTCTATAACAAAGAACCTTTATACACTCCCGGCTGACACGAGAGTTTTTGTCGGGCACGATTACCAGCCAGGAGGTAGAGACCTAAAATACCAGTCAACTATTGGTGAACAAAAAGAGAATAATATTCAGTTACCTGCATCGCAAACAGAGTCCAACTATGTGCATATGAGAGAGAGCCGCGACAAAACTCTTAACGCGCCAAGGCTACTGCTTCCAAGCATTCAAGTTAATATTAGGGCCGGGCACCTTCCTGCGCCTGAGAAAGGTGGGATTAGTTACCTAAAGCTACCACTGACTACAGATTAAAATTAAATCACACAATACGGCCCACCTGTGTGTCATTTAACTCCGGTAAAACTAGCCACGTTAAATTCTTTAATAATTATAATATCTACTCTTTCGGAACACCTTTTGCTTAGAGATTTAGTAACCGGCATTTTATGCCAAAACATCTAACATAAAACTTCCGGAGGCTAAATTATGAATGAAAGATCATCACTCACATCTCATAGACCAACAAGCCCACTGCATGACCTTTTCAGCGCCAAACGAGAATGGGACAATCTGCTAGCAGATGCTCGGTGGCCCTTTCTAGAGCTAAATGAAAAGCTTACAGCAGGTTTTTCTCCGCTATGTGAAGCAGATGAAACTGACAAAGAGTATCTATTTCGATTTGAAATACCAGGAATGCGTAAAGAGGACATTAGCATTGAAGTCGAAAACGGAGTGATGACAGTTTCAGGAGAAAGAAAGCAGCAAAAAGACGAGAAAAAGGGTAAGAGGCACTTCTCAGAAATTAACTATGGATCCTTCTACCGCACATTCACACTACCATCAGCGGTAGACGAGACGAATATCGATGCGCAATACAAAGGGGGCGTGCTGAAGGTTACGGCTAAGAAGTTGGAAAATAGCAAAGCTAAACGCATAGCAATACACTAAATAACTAGCGGGGTGATTCCAAAAAAAGACCACCTCGCTTAGCAAGCACCGACTGGGAGAGAGTTTAAGATGACCGAATTGACGCAGCAAAGCGCTAAAAACATACAAAACCTTAGTACAAGACTTTTAATACAGCGCTCGGAAGATGAACCGACCAAGCATCAAGCGGGAATATGGGTCGAGTTGAGCAAGGCGATAATTGTATTACTAAGGGGAGATAGTGAGGTTATTGTCAAAGTTTCATCTGACATCACCTCAAAGCGCAGAGCAACAGGGGGGAAAAAAGCCAATCACCCTTACATGCATGATACCATCGGTTCGGAGTCAAAGATAAGAAACCGGCGAGACCTTGAGATTAGAGATTACTTTGCTCAAATCCTCAAATGCATCGACACCGCGGATGATATCGCCGTATTTGGCTCCGAACCAGCTAGAACCCTACTCGAAAAGAAGATCAGAGAGGTTAAAAAGAACATTATTCCCCATCAGAGTACCAACTACCGGACAACCCGTAGGTTCGCCAAAACAGTTAGGAACTTGTTCAAACGTGATATCAATAGCAACGTTCCTAGAAGTCAATTTCATTAAGGTAAAGGAGGCTTAAGTGTTTCAGAGATTTAAAGGTAAAGACCGAAAGATTATCGTCGCATTAAAAGAAGTCGAAGGTAACGACGATTTCATTAAGTCAGTGATAAGCATAGCGTCGCGTACAAACATGAGACTGTGTTTTACCACTGTGATAGAGCCCAGAAATACAAATGTCGCTATATACCCGGGCGAGTATATTAACGCCAGCATACAGAAACTTGCTGAGAAAAAAGCCATAAAAGACAAAACAAAACAGCTTAACGACCAAATAAAACCGTATCGTCAAGAGTTTGAAGATATCGAGATTAAGGTTTTAGCCGGAAACGCTGCGGAATGCATCAATGCCGAAGCGGTATCTTCAGCAGCATCCTTGATCATATCAGGGGTCAAGCAATCCTCACATAGGTTTATTCCCAAAGGTTTTTCGACAGCTATAAGCCTGATGGCTAACTCATCAATTCCAGTCATAGCCATACCCGAGGGCAAATTTTTTGACTTTAACAACAAAAAAGTTAGGATTGTTGTCGCAGACGACCTTTCACCAACCAGTTCGGAGGTTTTGCCAACTTGCGCTGAACTTGCGGGCTCTTTTGAAAACACTGAAATAATACATACACATATCCATCACGAAACAAAAGAAGACTTAATGTCTTGGGCAGATGACATTTCTGAAATGATGATTACCAAAGGCATTGATCATAGCTTCCCTATAAGCAGAGAAACCGTCGTTTTGGATATGGAAGAGGGGATCAAGCAGACCATGATTAACCGGCTCGAAATTCCAACCTCCTATTTAATGAAAAATGAGGTTCAGTACAATCAACATGTTAGCTTCGGAGAAGTATTTGAGGAGATGTCGAGGTTAGTAGAAGATAAGAAGCCTCAGTTGATTGCGTTTGGTAAGCACCATTTTTTACATAAGCACCCCATTTCTATAGGTAGAGTTCCGTTTCATACCATGCTAAGCTTTAAAACTCCGGTATTAATAGCTTCAAATGCCGCTAGACTGACTTAAGGATTTTGTAGTGATCGATCACTTATGAAAGCTCTCGAGATTCTCCACCCAAGGTCGCTTAAATACCTAAATGACCAGCTGCAATCGTTAGTTCAAGGTCGGCTGTGGTTAAAGGTAGCTTTGGCAATGGTGGCTGGATTGATTGTTGGCATCCTACTTGGCCCTTCAGGCGGCTTAGTATCACCAAAAATAGCTGTTAACCTTACCAATTGGCTAGCCCTACCAGGCCAGATTTTTTTAGCATTGGTTCAGATGGTCGTGGTACCCCTAGTATTTGCCTCGATTATTATCGGAATTGCAGCAAGTGAAAGTATTGAATATTTAAAGAAATCTGGGGTGCTAATTGGTCTATTTTTCATCACCACGACTACACTAAGCATAGTTCTGGGAATTTTGATAACTAATTTTTTAGAGCCAGGTAAACTTATTTCACCAGAATTAATCGAAGGACTCGTTAGCAGCGAGCTATCAGTAAGCCCAAGCAACGAAATTGCATTTGAACTAAATTCGGTTCCAAATACCATTGTCGGTTTACTGCCAAAGAACCCACTAGGCTCTATGGTAAAGCTTGAAATGCTTCAAGTGGCTCTATTTGCTCTAATTAGCGGCGTCGCTTTAGTCTCTATTAGTGCCAAGCAGGCACTACCAATACTTGAGTTGCTCGAATCAGTGCAGCAAGTTTGCATGACCGTTGTTGGGTGGGCTATGAAACTTGCACCTCTAGCGGTATTTGGTTTCATGACTGGTTTAGGCTCAAAGTTAGGGCTTAGTTCCCTGATAGGACTAGGTGCATATATCGGCACAGCTATAACCGGGCTTATTCTATTAAATATCTTTTACTTAGTAGCCTACTCAGTTATTAGGCTTCGACCACCTTGGGAGTTTCTAAATTTTATACGAGAAGTCCAGCTCTTAGCATTTTCAACCTCTAGTTCAGCAGCAGTTATGCCGTTATCAATAAAAACAGCTGAAGAAAAACTCAAGGTAAGACCATCTATCGCGCAATTTGTTATACCCC
>JANQHA010000496.1 GCA_028282865.1 Oligoflexales bacterium | reverse complement strand
CATGGGTGATGTATACCCCAGCATTCATAAAATCGAATTACTTGAAAAGCTAAGGTCGTTACTACCTAACCACCTAAGCCACGGAGCACTAGCATTATCGGGAGGGCAGTCGGTTGAGCTGGGGATGAAAACTGCTATTATTGCCACAAAAAAGTCGGGATTCATCTGTTTTGATAATTGTTATCATGGATTGGATTTTGGTGCTTTAAACCTAACTGCACGAAGAGACTTTAAAGGCCCGTTTAAAAGCTGGCTTAACGAATCTTTAGTCGAGTACTGTAGCTTCTCAGATGATATAAATTTACTTTGCCAGCAATTTGATAAAGCTATTAAAAAGCAACAAGATTCTGATATTGGAACTGCGGCCGTAGTTGTCGAACCAATCCAAGGACGCGCAGGAATTAAGTTAACTTCATTGAAGTGGTTTGAGACTCTAAGGACACTCTGTGATCAACACAATGTTTTGCTTATGTATGATGAAGTTTTTACTGGTTTAGGGAGAACTGGATCCATTAGTTTTTCTGAGCAAGTACCAAGTGACATTAGCTGCTTTGGTAAACCTCTTGGTGGTGGCTTGCCACTGTCAGCATGTTTTGCCACTGAAAGAGTTATGAAGAGTTGGCCTAAGAATACCGCAGAAGCAATCCACACGGGAACTTTCTTTGGACACCCGCTTTCATGTCAGCTCGGCAATATATTTTTAGAGCAACTTCACCAGCTAGACCTCTGCCAGCGTTCCAAGGAATTAGGAGGTAAATTTCAGCAGTTTCTTAAGAAAAGCCTCGCCCATCAAGTAAAGGATATCCGGGGGCAAGGCCTCATGATCGCTATCGAATGTCTACAAGATGGTGACGGGGTCAGGCTGATGAACGAGCTAAGGAACCAAGGGGTCATAGCCCTAGCCGCGGGAAATCAAGGCGAAAGCCTTTCGATCACACCAGCTCTTAACATTGACCAGAAGCTTCTTTGGGACGTTGCTGAAGTGATTAAACAGTCGATAGCTAAAATTGGCAATGCTTAAAAAACTTTATAAATCCAGTAAATTTTAAACATGTTATCAGTTTCCGCAGCTAAAACCCCAATATAAACACATAAAAATATTAGATTTTTAGGCCCTTTCGCCGATAAGTACAGCAGAAGAACTAAAGGTAAATCTCGATGAAGTCAGTACTAGTCATCTTAGTAATATTCGCGAGCGGGTGTCGGTGCCAAAGTCGCAAAGAGAGCGCGACACGCATACCGTTCAAACTAAACTGGTCAATATACGGCGAGCATGCACCGTTTTATGTAGCGCAAGAGAAAGGTTACTTTCTTAACGAAGGGCTTGAGATAAAGATCATCACTGGAAATGGTTCAGGAGCGACGGTTAAAACAGTAGCAGAAGGAACTATCCCGCTGGGATATGCTGATTCAGGCACTATGATCAAACAAGGAGCATCTGGACATGATGTATTTTCTGTAGCGGTGTTCACGCAGCAAAGCCCGATGTCATTTATATACAGTAAAGAACACCCGATAAAATCGTGGAAAGAAATTAAAGGAAAAAAAATCGGCTTGACGGTTAGCGACGCTTCAAACGCACTATTTCGAATTATTCTTGGTAAGCTAGGTATCAAAGATTCGGAAGTACAGCTTGTAACCATCGCAACGCCACATGCTAGAGAAAAGGCATTAGTTCAAGGAAAGATAGACGGATTCTTCGGCTACTATATTAATGAACCTCATAGAATGGCGAAAAAATATCGTAAATCATTTGGATGGCTAAAAGTTACTGACCTAGGGATTAATATTTTAAGCAGTGCAGTGATAGTAAATCGACAATTTGCCAAAACACACCCAGATCATGTTACAAAATTTGTACGAGCGGCTCAAAAAGGCCTACAATATGTTCGAAATAATCCAGAAGAATCTGCGACAATACTTGCAAAGCAGTCCGACGAATTAGATCAAGAGACATCATTAAAAATGATCGAAGAATTCGTGAAATTAAACTATGCTAAGCAAAGCAATGATAAGCCTTTAGGTTGGTCCGACTCTTCGAACTGGGCACAATCGATAAAATTTCTGACAGATCACTATTCGTTCAAAGGTGACCGGAAGCCAGAAGTTTACTACTCAAATAAATTTCTATCGGATATCAAATGAGAAGACTTATTTCAAAATATGGGAATAAGCAGAGAATTCTAATGACTCTAGTTATACTATTTTGGTTTCCACTACTAGTTTTTGGATTTTTAAACCTAAAATTAGTTCTAAATATTGTCGAAACAGATAATTTTGAACAACTAGATCGTGCAGCCGAAATTCAATCAGCTTCTGTGGATCAGTTTATTAAAAGCAACTATGAACAGATTAACTCCTTCTCAAATTCTACTCTAGCGCTCGAAGCCTTAGAAAAAAAAGACAACCATCAACGGGTTATTAAGCTAGCTGATTTAAATATTGTTTTCCCATTATACTTAACTGGTGCATTCGTAATGAATAAAAACGGTGATGTGCTAGCAAGCTACAAAGCATCTGGCTTGAACAGCAATAAATCGGACAACCCGGCAGTACAGGACTCATTAGAGAAAAAACGGCAACAACTATACGTAAGCTCTCACGACAAAATTTCACCAGAAATCATGTTTGCTGCTCCCATACTAAATGAGCGTAATGAAGTCAGGGGGAGTGTTTTAATTAAATATTCTCTAACAGTGCTACAGCAAGTCATTGGAGCTCATCATGACTTGATGGGTGATGGCTCTTACGGTCTTATTTTAGACAACCAGGATCATGTTATCGCATCGACAAAGGACTTTGACTTGGGATTTGAGAGTCTTAAAACATACGAAGGCGACCTATACGAAACAATAAAAAAAATAAGAACTTCTTTGCCAAGCAAAGCTCAGCAGCCGCTAGCCTATACGCCAACAGAGGGCTACACAATGTCAGCAAAAAATATAGGTAAAGAGCAATGGATATCGACATACATTCAGGTGCCTAATTCAAGAATAAAGGGGTTCTCTACAACTATTAATAACGTATTCTTCATCTTAGCACTGGTCCTTCTGCTCGCCACCCTCTCAACAGCCGTTATTTTTATTTTAGTAAGAAAGCTACAAGGAAGAGAAACTGAGCTTAAGCGGGCAAACGAAGAAATATTAGCTGACCTGATACTTGGAAACAAAGTACAAAAAGCCCTGCAATACGTACCTAAACTCCCTAAAGAGTTGGAGTTTAGGTGGCACCAAAAGGCCGCTAAACATGTCTCAGGAGATCTGTGTTTTTCATATTGGAACAATGCCTTACAAGTGTTCACCTTTATGCTAATTGATGTAAACGGTAAGGGCGTTCAAGCAGCGCTCAAGGCAGCAGCATTTTCATCTATTGCCAAGAGTGTATGGACATCTAGGGACTCTTACAAAGAAGGGACCAATCGGTTCGATATTTTTGTTGCTGCGGCAAACAGATTTACTAAATCTACTGACTTTCAAAATGACTTTCTAGCTGTGGTAGCCGGAGAGTACAAGCTAACAACTAACGAAGTAAGCCTCTATCGGCTCAACTACACGCCACCTTTTCTAATCAACTTAAATCCAGAAGAAGCTGACACGAAGGTAAAAAGAATCCAAATCACAAATAACACTATTAAAACTTTGAAAATGACAGACAACCAAGCACTTATGCTATTAGGTGATGCGTTCGTAGAATCTTCTCGCTCCGAGAAAAAAATTATGAGAGAGATCCAATCAAGGGTCGACACCGAAGTGCAGATTGGTGCAGACCAACTAGCTAAATACATTCTTGACTGGCATAATCATCAAGACCATCAACTAGATGATCAAACTATTATGGTACTAAAAAAAGTAGCTTAGAAAGGCTAATCCTCTGCTCTCGAAAAGATGTTGGGAGGGCTGCAACTTTGAGATAATAAGTTAGCTTTTTCAACACGGTTTTTAACCGACATTTC
>JANQHA010000487.1 GCA_028282865.1 Oligoflexales bacterium | reverse complement strand
GAGGCACCAACACCTGTCGGGTAAGAAATGTAATGGTGACTACCATCTAACGCTGCATACCTAGCAATACCCCAGATGCGGCCGGCAACCTTGCCGGTTTTAGCCGGGTTCTTTATCAAGTATTTCATAATCAATGAATTGTTCTTCCCGACAAACTTCGGCCCTTCAACCTTCACCGGCTGCGCCTTAACTTGGCGTTGCTCCTTTGTAGGGGCCACTTTAGTCTTATTATCAGACTTAGCTATCGACTCTGGGGACTTTTGAGAGGACTCATTACTTTTTACTGCCAACTTGGCTCTCTCTAGCCCGGACACACCGCTTGGGTAAGCGACATCATAAACCCGACCGGAGTAGTTTTGATATTTAAATATTCCTGCCTGGAGCTGTCGAATTCGCTCTTGGCCTTGGGCAAACTTCTGCTGAGATCGGTATAATAGCCAAACGCTACCCATAGCCCAGAGTAAGACAGAAACAAGAATCGCACCGATAAGCCAGACTCGGCCTAAAGATATTCTTATAGACCTAGTGCTGTTAGAGTCGACAAAATATATGAGGTTGAGAGTTTTTTCTCGGCCGATCTTTTGAGGAGAGGCCGATCTAGGAACATGAACCATAAATAGCACTTAACGATTGATTAACAAGAAACCTTATACCATTATACCACGGAGGAACGGCCAGTGAAGCCCAGGCATGAAAAATCAGAAAATCCACTCAAAACACTTGGGTATAATCCAAAAAAAAGTCAGTTTGCTAATATTGACAAGCCTTTGTAGTATCAACACGACTTATGCACGTGAGAGGCCCTATTGCTAGGCGAGACACCAAATCACCCCACATTAAGAGTTGGGATCTATCGCAGTACCAGTATTGGAGATGTCGTACTTGCGACATCCTGCATCAGTATGCTCGACAAACTCGGCATTCCTTTTAAGGTGTATTGGATAGGAAAGCAACCTGCGCTAGGTCTTGTAGCATCAGCATTTCCTGAAGTAACCACAATTGAAGTCAAGTCTATAGACGGCGCTTCGAGCGCTCGAATCCTAGAAACATTCCCGGAGCCACTGCATCTAATCCTCGACTTACAAAAGACCCTTCGATCAAAACTCATATGCTCAAACCTGGCCAAAGCATTTGGTATCAAAGTTTTTAGCTGGAGAAAAGAAAGCATAAAAAGAGGATCATTGATCGCAAAAGCTAGAGTTCTCGGAAGATCCAAGCCTTTAACCGAATCAAATTTGACCCCAAAGAAGCTACAATATGAGATGATGGTCGACGGCCTTAGGAAAGCATTGGAAAGCCAACTACCACCAGAGAGAATCGACTCTATTTATCAAAAAGTCTGCCCATCAATTAAAATTACCGAAGAACAACTTACTCAGCCTTGGCAGAAAGAGTTAAGGTTTGGTTCTTGGATCGCCGTTGCGCCCGGGGCAACTCACCTAGCAAAACAAGCCCCACTGCGAGTTTTCGAAGAGTCCTTGAAATACTTTCGAGACCAGTTATTCGCACAATCTGGGGATAAAAAGTCCCATCAGGTAGGAATTGTTTTTTTAGGAGACGAAAAAGAGCGGGAGCTTTGCGTGAAATTAATGGACCATCTAAACTGGCCCTTTTCTACCTTAAACCTGTCTGGAAAAATTTCACTATGGGAAAGCGCTCTGGCCTTAAGAGAGGCTAAAGCGCTATTATGCAATGACTCTGCGCTGGCGCATATTGCTGAGGCAGTAGGAACCCCGGTATCCGCACTATTTGGACCAACCATCGAGTCGTTTGGGTTCGCCCCTCACTTGGCCGAGAGTAAAACATTTTCGTCAACCATAGGGTGCCGCCCATGCTCTAAACACGGCAAAACGCCATGCCGATACCAAGATTACCGTTGTTTTAACGATATCGATACATTTTCAGTAGCAAAGAAACTTTTAGAACTTCATAGCCTAAATAGAGAGAATTAGTGAACCAACGAAGTAGCACTTTATTAGAATTAGTTGTTCTACGACCCTATGAAATTTGCTACCGAATTTTGGTTCCGTTTCTGCATATATTCTCAAGCTTTTCCCCTAGGCTAAAACGCCAGCTTAAAAACCGTTCTGTCGACCTTGAGACTATCAACCAAATCAAAGCTGAACGAAAAAAGTTCTCTCAAGCGGTTATATTTCATTGCAGCAGTGCAGGGGAGTATGAACAAGCCAAACCTATTATTGATAGGCTTTTAAAAAGTAATGATATTTATGTGCATATTTTCTTCTTATCTTATTCAGGGCTAGAATTTGCCCATATTAAAAAGGAGAAAGCATATACAAGCATATGCCCCCACGACTTATTACACAATTGGCAACAACTGTTTTTGGCAATTAACCCCAACATCAGTATTGTCGTACGGTACGAGCTTTGGCCTAACTTTCTATACCGTGCTCGGCAACACGGAGCACTGTGGCTCATAAATTATAATAAAAAATCGGCATCTATATTCACTAAGTTTTTACATAAAATATTTCTAAATTTATTCGACAGAATCTACTCCTCGTCTACTGAAATTTATAAAAGTGAAGGCACTAAATATATCAACTCCAGTGACACAAAGTTCGATCGAGCTTACGAGATTTTTCTCGGTAAAAGAAAAAAACATTCTCACGTAAAGAATGACTTTAAGTCCTTTACTTCCTTAATGACTTTAGTCGGAGGGAGCGTTTGGCTACCTGATATCACTGAACTTTTAAGCGCCTATAACAGCCTTAGCCCCGCTTTACAAAGCAAGACAAATATGATCTTGGCACCACACGATTTGTCCGCGAAAAACATTGAACAGATTGAGTCAGAAATTCGACGATTTAAATTGCCCTATCAAGTCTATACCGCCACTGGGCAGCAAATACTTGAAGACACAAAGGTTGTAATCGTAAATTCCATGGGATTACTATCCGAACTATATTCGTATGGTAGCTTAGCTTTTATAGGGGGCGCATTTCATCACAAAGTCCATAATACTTTAGAAGCCGCGGCATTTAATATCCCTATAGCCTTTGGACCCCGTTTTCACAGCCAGGCAGAAGCCGAGCAGCTTATTTGCAAGGGCTTAGCGGTATCAGTTTCTAACAGCCTAGAGTTGTCAAATTGGTGGATAAATATCGTTGAAAAAGATAAACAGGTAATTGATACAGTTAATTCGAACTTAGAAGGGTTTTGCGGAGCTGCTGATAGCATTTACTCGGACATACAGGAAATATTGTGCAAAAAAAGATAGCCATAAATTCCAATAGTTTCGAAACTAGAATCGCCCTGATAGAAGATTCAAGACTTAAAGAAATCTATATCGAGAGACATCAAGAACCGAGCCTTATCGGTAATATTTATGTCGCCAAAGTTAGCCGAGTTATCCCTGGCATCCAATCTTCATTTATAGAAATAGAAAAGGACAACACGGCATTTTTATATGGTGGCGACGCACTTTGCCAAGACCTTATCCAAGAGCGTCAAAAACTCATCGACGACGATAGCGACGAACAAAGAAAGCCCTCTACTGCAAGTAGAAATATCGAAACGATACTGTCTCCAGGACAAGTTATCCCTGTACAGATATCGAAGGATCCGCTTGGTACAAAAGGGGCTCGAGCAACTATGGATCTCTCTATTGCTGGAAGGTTTTTGGTTCTAACCCCCTACTTTAATCATATTGGGATATCACGCCGTATCACCGATGAAACGCTCCGTGAGCAACTGAAACAATCAATAGCCAGCTTCGCGCCAGAGGGCTTAGGGTTTATAATTCGAACGGCAGCGGCAGAGGCAACCAGCTCACAACTTGAGAGTGACGTCAGTTATCTAGTAAAAATATGGACCCAAATAGAGCAA